>JAGYHM010000001.1 GCA_018457305.1 Fusobacterium sp.
GATTTAGATAGAATTTTAGGGGAAGTTAAAAATGGAGAAGGACTTGTTTCTGGAAGTAAAATGGGAACTATTGGTGGAAAAATTTTAGTAAAATGGAATTCCAATAATAGAAAACCTGTTTTCCCAGAGATAGCAGAATATAGTGGTAAAAATGGAACAGTTAAAATAAAATTAAAAGTTGATAACTATGGAAATATTATAAGTTATAATATTGAAAAAGGCTCAGGAGTTCCAGAAATTGATGCAGCGATTGAAAAAGTTATAGGAAGTTGGAAAATAAATTTATTAAAAACTAAAAAACAAATAGGTGGAACTTTTTATATGAATTATAGTTTTAATTTAAAATAAAAATTTAGGAGGTAAAAATGCTACTGCTTGGACTTAGATTAGATGAAGAATTAAAATCTGAACTTGAGAATAATTTTGAAAACGATTT
This sequence comes from Fusobacterium sp., assembly GCA_018457305.1. The sequence continues at coordinate 437 of JAGYHM010000001.1, forward strand.
AACTTTTGTTGAGAATGTCGTTGACTTTATGGAGTGTGTAAAGAAAAAAAGGTACGATGTAGTTTTAATAGAAGAAAAAAATTCTAAAGATGATGTTTTGATAAATTTAATTACCAAAGTAAGTGAATTTCAAAAAAAAGTTGTTATTATAGTCTTGGGAGAAACTTCAAATATAAAAATCGTTGCAGGAAGTATAAGAGCAGGAGCTTATGATTATATTTTGAAACCAGAAAGTCCTCAAAATATAATAAAAATAGTTGAAAAATCTCTTAAAGATTTTAAAATGATGGCAGAAAGAGTTGATAAAACAAAGAGAACAGGAGAAAAACTTATTGGCCGTTCTAAAAGTATGATGTCTTTGTATAAAATAATAGGAAAAGTTGCAAACAGTAGCCTTCCAGTTTTAATAAGTGGAGAAAGAGGAACAGGGAAAACAAGTGTTGCAAATGCAATTCATCAATATAGTTCAGCCACAGATAAACCATTTATAAGCGTAAACTGTAATTCTTATCGTTCGGGCTTACTAGAAAGAAAATTATTTGGTTATGAAAAAGGTTCTTTTGAGGGAGCAGTATTTAGTCAACTTGGAGAATTAGAAAAGGCAGAAGGTGGAATTTTACATTTAGCCAATATCGAATCTCTAAGTTTAGATATGCAATCAAAAATTTTATTCTTATTGGAAGAAAATAAATTTTTTAGATTAGGTGGAGCTGAACCTATAAATACTTTTGTTAGAGTGCTTGCAAGTACAAGTGAAAATCTGGAAGAACTAATTAGAAAAGGTTTATTTATAGATGAGCTATATAGAAAATTAAAAGTTTTAGAAATTTATATTCCTAGCTTAAAAGAAAGAAAAGAAGATATTCCATTTATTATTGATCATTATTTAATGGACTGTAATCAAGAATTAGGAAAAAATGTAAAAGGGATTAGTAAGGCAGCCTTGAAAAAGATGATGAGATACGAATGGCCTGGCAATGTAAACGAATTAAAAAATGCTGTTAAATCTGCAGTGGCTATGTGTCGTGGTGGAAGTATTTTGATAGAAGATTTACCTCTTAATTTGATGGGAGAAAAAACTTTAGTTCTTAAACTTAAAGATGAAGTAATTTCACTTGAAAATTGGATTAAATTAGAAATAATAAATTTAAAACAAAAAAATAAAAAAGGAGATTATTATTCTGAAATAATTTCTAAAGTGGAAAGAGAATTAATAAAACAAATTTTAGAAATTACAAATGCAAAAAAAGTAGAAACGGCTGAGATTTTAGGTATAACTAGAAATACACTTAGAACGAAAATGAATAATTATGATTTGGAGTAAAATATGCATATTACACTTTATAGAAAATATAGACCAGCAAGTTTTGAAGAAATTTCTGGTGAAAATGAAATAGTAAAAACTTTAAAACTATCTTTAAAAAATAAGGCTACTTCTCACGCTTATTTATTTTCTGGGCCAAGAGGAGTAGGAAAAACAACTACTGCAAGACTTATTGCAAAAGGTGTGAACTGTTTAGAACTTTTGGAAGACGGTGAGCCTTGCAATCATTGTAAGAACTGTACTTCAATAAATGAAGGAAGATTTAGTGATTTAATTGAAATAGATGCTGCCTCAAATAGAAGCATAGATGAAATTAGAAATTTAAAAGAAAAAATAAATTATCAACCAGTTGAAGGCTTAAAAAAAGTTTATATTATAGATGAAGCACATATGCTTACAAAAGAAGCTTTTAATGCCTTACTAAAAACTTTGGAAGAGCCACCTTCACATGTAATATTTATTTTGGCAACAACAGAACTTGAAAAAATATTGCCAACTATTATTTCAAGATGTCAAAGATATGATTTCAAAACTTTAGAACTTTCTGAAATGAAAAAAAGATTAGAGTTTATTTTAAAAGAAGAAAAAATAGAAATGGAAGAAGATGTTTTTCCTGTAATATATGAAACATCTGCTGGAAGTATGAGAGATTCAATTTCAATTTTAGAAAGACTTATCATAAGTTCTAATGGAGAAAAAATAAACTTAGATATTGCAGAAAAAACTTTGGGGATTACTCCTAGTGCACAAATAAAAAAAGTTTTAGATAAAATTTTAGAGAAAAATGAGTATGATATAATAGAAGAATTAGAAAAAATTGCATATCAATCTTATGATATAGAATTATTTTTTAAAGATTTGGCAAAATATTGTAAGAATTTAATGGTGAAGGGAGAACTAGATTATAATTTAGGTTTCAATATTATTTCTATAATCTACGATGTACTTTCAAAATTTAAATTTGAAGATGACAAAAAACTTGTAGCCTATGTTATAGTAGCAGATATTTTATCAAAATGTTTTAGAAAAAATAATTTTAATAATTCTAATATTAGCTCTAGTTCTAATTTATCTCAAAATTTTAAAAAAGAAATTTCTTATGAACAAAACACAGAAATAAAAAAAGAAAAAACAAAAGAAGTTAGAGAAGAAAAACAAGAAACTTTTAAAATAAATTTAGAATTTGCAGATATAAAAAGTTCTTGGGAAAATTTAATTACAACAGCAGGGCAAAAAAAGATTTCTTTTAAAGTATTTTTATTGGGTACTGAGCCTTTGGAACTAGAAAATAATATTTTAAAAATTGGTTTTAAATATGCTTCTGCCTATGCAAAAGAACAAATGGAAACAGCAGAATATCAAGAAGAATTTACTAAAATAGTAAGAGAATTTTTCAATGAACAAAAACTAATTTTAAAATATGAAATCATTGGAAACAAAGAAAAAAAAGAACAAAATAAAACAGAGTTTCACAAAAAAATTATAGATTTTTTTGAGGGAAACGATTAAAATTAAGATTAAATTAAGGAGGATAGATGCAAATTTTAGCAGTCTTTTCATCATCAATAACAATAATATTATATTTTTTCTTATCTATGTTAATTCCATTTTTAGCTTATCTAGTTCCTTACTATAAGATAAAAAAAGTTAATTTAAAAGAAAAAAAATATAAAATATTAGTCAATTTATTTGTTGCATCTATATTGACTTTAATAAATATAAAATTTTTAATAATTTATTTAATTTTTCCAGTGATAATGGAATTTATGTTTTACCTAACTGGAATTTTTAAAGAAAAATTAAAAACTTATGACAGAGCCATACTTATGTCTTTAATATCAACTATAATAGTTTCAGTTTATATAAGTAATATAAATTTAGATGTTTCTGTTTTAAAAAATTTATTGGCTTCAGAGCATATAAATATAGATTTTACAGAATTTATAAAAACTTTTTCTTATATAAAAGAAAATATAGTTTTCACAGCATTTTCATATTTTTTCGTGGGAAATTTATTATTGATTTTTAGTTTAGATAAGAAAGATTATTCAAATTGGGAAATATCTCCGTACTGGTTGCTTATCTTTATGGCAATAATTTTTGTAGATAAATTCATGGGAATAAGTATGACAGAAAATTTTTGGAGCAGAAATTTGGTTGAAGTTGTAAAATATGTATATGTGTGGCACAGTATAAAAGTTATATATAATTTATGTACTTTTACAAAAATAAATTTTTTAAAGCATTTGATAAGTCTTATGCTAGCAATAAGTTATCCAACACTGGCTTTTGTTTTGGGAGCATTAGTTAGTTTTAAAATAATAGAAGTAGAAAATATTAAAATTTCAAAAAAATAGAGGAGGAACAAAAATGGCAAAAATAAAAGTAATACTTACGGAAGATGTAGCAGGACAAGGGAGAAAGGGAGATATAATTTCAGTTTCAGATGGATATGCTCATAATTTTTTATTGAAAGGTAAAAAAGCAGTTTTAGCAACTGATGAAGAGCTTAGAAGAATTGAAAACAAAAGAAAAAAAGAAGAAAAAAAACTTGAAGAAGAAAGAGTAAAAGCAGTTGAGTTAAAAAAATTACTTGAAAGCAAAGCAGTGAAAATTGAAGTTAAAAGTGGAGAAAATGGAAAATTATTTGGAACTATAACTCATAAAGAAATTGCTACTTTAATAAAAGATGAATTTGATGTTGATATAGATAAAAAGAAAATTGAATGTAATATTAAAAATTTAGGTATGCAAGAAGCTACAATAAAATTATTTACAGAAATAAAAGCAACTTTAAAAGTTGAAGTTTTATCAAAATAAAAAATAATTAAAAAAAAAGAGAGTGGAATAATATGGAAGAAACGATGTTAAAAAAAATTCCCTATAATTTAGAAGCAGAAAAATCTTTACTAGGTGGAATATTTTACAACAATGATTTATTTGGAGAAATTGTAGAAATATTACAAAGTGAAGATTTTTATTCAAGAGAAAATTCAATTATATTTTCTGCTATGCTTGAATTATATTCAGAGGGAAATACAATAGATGCAATTCTTGTAAATGAAAAAATTAAAAAAACTGAAAAAATCAATGTTGAAATTGTAGAAAAAAGATTGGAAGAAATTTTAGATGAAGTTATAAGTTCATATAATTTAATTGAGTATGCAAATTTAATTAAAGAAAAAGCAACACTTAGAAATTTAGGTTTAGCAGGAACAAAAATAACTGAAATTGCTTATAAAGATGATAGAGCAGTTGGAGATATAGTTGATGAAGCTGAAGCCTTAGTTTTAGGTTTATCTAATAAAATAACTAAAAAAGAAATAGTTCCTATAAAACTTGCAACAATAGATGAGATAAAAAGACAAGAAAAAATCAGTAAAAATAATGGAAAAACTACTGGAATGAGTACAGGTTTCACAGATTTAGATAGAAGTACAAGTGGCTTAAATAATTCTGATTTAATTATTGTGGCAGCTAGACCTGCAATGGGAAAAACCGCCTTTGCCTTAAATCTTTTATTAAATGTTGCCAAATTAGAAAATAAATCAGTTTTATTTTTTAGTTTAGAAATGTCAACCTCTCAATTATATCAAAGACTTCTTGCAATAGAGGCGGGAGTTCCTTTGCATAATATAAAAAATGGATTTTTAGATGATGAGGCTTGGTCAAAAGTTGCAATAGCAACAAGCAAATTATCTAATACGAAAATTTTCATAGGAGATTTACCCAATGTAAATACTTTGGAGATTAGATCTTATGCTAGAAAAATGAAAAGCAGAGGGGAGCTAGATTTAATTATTGTGGATTACTTGCAACTTATAAAAGGAACAAGTAGAAGTGGAGATAACAGACAGCAAGAAATTTCTGACATATCTAGATCTTTAAAAAGTTTGGCAAGAGAGTTAGATATCCCAATCATAGCTCTTTCTCAACTTTCAAGAAGTGTTGAGAGTAGAGTTGATAAAAGACCGATACTTTCAGATTTAAGAGAGTCTGGAGCAATAGAACAAGATGCAGATATAGTCGCTTTCCTATATAGAGATGAATACTATAATCCAGAAACGGAAAATAAAGGAATAACAGAGCTTATAATAGGAAAACAAAGAAATGGACCTACGGGAATAGTAAAATTAAATTTCCTAGAAGCATTCACAAGATTTACAAATTATACAGATCAAATTAAATAGAAAATAATTAAGGTAAGATAGTAGAGAGGATGAAAAAAATTGAGAAATGTTGAATTATTAGCACCTGCTGGAAATATGGAAAAGTTTAAAATGGCATTACACTATGGAGCAGATGCAGTATTTTTAGGTGGAAAAATGTTTAATTTAAGAGCTGGAAGCAATAATTTTTCAGATGAAGAATTAAAAGAAGCTGTTACCTATGCTCATGAAAGAGGAAAAAGAATATATGTAACATTAAATATTATTCCACATAATGAAGAATTAGAAACTTTACCTGAATATGTAAAATTTTTGGAAGAAATTAAAGTAGATGGAGTTATTGTTGCAGACTTGGGAGTATTCCAAGTTGTAAAAGAAAATTCAAACTTAAATATAAGTATCAGTACACAAGCAAGTAACACTAACTGGCGTTCAGTAAAAATGTGGAAAGATATGGGAGCAAAAAGAGTTGTTTTAGCAAGAGAAGTTTCGTTGGATAATATTGCTGAAATTAGAAAAAAAGTTCCTGACATTGAGTTAGAAGTATTTGTTCACGGTGCTATGTGTATGGCAATTTCTGGTAGATGCTTGCTAAGTAATTATATGACTGGAAGAGATGCCAACAGAGGAGATTGTGCTCAAGCATGTAGATGGAAGTATTCTCTTGTAGAAGAAACAAGACCTGGTGAACATATGCCAGTATATGAAGATGAAAGAGGAACTTATATTTTTAACTCTAAAGATTTATGTACAATAGAAATGCTAGATAAAATTTTAGATTTAGGTGTAGATTCTTTAAAAATTGAAGGAAGAATGAAAGGAATTTACTATGTTTCTAATGTAGTTAAAATTTATAAAGACGCTTTAAATTCTTATCACACAGGTAAATTTGAATATAATCCAAGATGGAGAGAAGAATTGGAAGCAACTTCTAATCGTTCTTATACAGAAGGTTTTTATCATGGACAAGCAGGAAGAGAAGCACAAAATTATAATAGTAGAAATTCTTACAGTCAAACACATAAATTAGTTGCAAAAGTTGAAAAACAATTATCGGAAAATGAATATTTAGTTGCAATTAGAAATAAATTATATGTTGGACAAGAAGTTGAAATTATAAGTCCAGAAATAGAACCAAGAAAATTTATTATGCCAGAAATGATTTTAATAAATAAAGTTGGTAAAGAAGAGGGGGCAGTTGAATCTGCTAATCCAAATTCATTTGTAAAAATTAAAACAGATATGAAAATAAATGAACTTGATATGATAAGAATAATTTTATAAAAAATAAAAAGTTGTGCCTTTACAAGCACAACTTATTTTTTATTTTTAAATAAATCCTTTATAATCTCTCATTACTAGGTGTGCATTTATTTGTTGAACTGTATCCAATGCAACCCCTACAACAATTATTATTCCTGTTCCTCCAAAGTAAACTGGTAGTCCCATTGAAGTAAATATAACACTTGGAAGAATTGAAATCATTGCTAAGAACAATCCTCCTCCCCAAGTTATACGAGTAACTACTCCTTCTAAATACTCAACAGTTTCATTTCCAGGTCTAATTCCAGGAATTGTTCCACCACTTTGTTTTAGATTTTCAGCTACCTTTTCGGGATCAAAAACTATTGCTGTATAAAAGAATGAAAAGAACATAATTACTAATGCATATAGAAATAAATATACAGGATGATTTTGTCCAAAAATTATTGCTAATGTTGTCTTCATACTAAAAGTAGAAGGAAGTGCATTTACTATCACTCCTGGTACTAACATAAAGACTGATGCAAAGATTATTGGCATTACTCCTGAACTATTAAGTCTTAAAGGAATATAAGAATTTTGTCCCATTCCTCCACTTGTATTAAATCCTTTTCCAACATAATGAATAGGTATTTTTCTTTGCCCAAGTTGGAATATTGTAATACTAACTATTGTTAATACTGCTAATATAGCAACTAATATCAATAGAGGAATTAAAAACTTACTTCCTTGCATTTTTTGTATTGTCTGAACAATACTTGAAGGTCCTCTTGAAATTACATTTAAAAATATTATAAGAGAAACTCCATTTCCTATTCCCTTGATAGATATTTGTTCTCCAACCCACATCAAGAAAACTGTTCCAGCAGTTAATGTTGTAACAGTTACCAAAAAGAAACTAAGTCCCGGTGTGTAAATAAGTCCAACAGACTGTAACCACATACATACTCCTATAGCTTGAACTACAGCAATTGCAATAGTTAAATATCTTGTCCATTGAGTTATTTTATTTCTTCCAGATTCTCCCTCTTTTTGAATTTCTTCAATTTGTGGAACTATTGATGCCAATAAGCTGACAACTATGGAAGCATTTATGTAGGGCACTATTCCTAATGAAAATATTGACACCCTAGTGAAGGCTCCCCCTGAAAACATATTTATATAACCTAATATATCATTTTCACTTGCCATTGAAGCTAATCTATCCACATCTACACCAGGAGCAGGAATCAAAGTTCCTACTCTGGCTACTAAAAACATCATCAATGTGAAAAAAATTCTATCTCTAAGTTCAGGAATTTTAAATATACTGCTTAACTTTGAATTAAACTTCTCCATTAAAGTCATGCATTTCACCTACCTTAGAAATATATTACTTATCTTTATTATTTCCAGCTACTTTTTCAAATCCTTTAAATTCTACTAATTCAACAGAACCACCTTTTGCTTCAATAGCAGCTTGTGCAGATTTAGAAACTTTATGAGCTTTAACTGTTAATTTTTTAGTTAATTCTCCATTTCCTAAAACTTTTATTCCATCTTTCATATTTTTTATTAAGAATTTATCAAATAAAGTTTCAACACTTACTACATCTCCATCTTCAAAATTATTTAATAAATCTAAAGATATAATAGTGTATTCTTTTTTGAAAATAGCATTAGAGAATCCTCTTTTAGGAACTCTTCTGTATATAGGCATTTGTCCACCTTCAAAATAAGGTTTTACTCCTCCACCTGCTCTTGAATTTTGACCATTACTACCTTTTCCAGCTGTTTTACCCCAACCAGATGAGTTTCCTCTACCTACTCTTTTTCTATCTTTCTTAGGAACTGAAGGTGATAATTCATTTAATTTCATTATGCATTCACCTCCTCAACTTTTAACAAATATGAAACTTGAGCTAATTTCCCTTTTAATTCAGGTGTTTCATTTTGTTCAACTACATCATTCATCTTCTTAAGCCCTAGCGACTTTACAGTAGCTATATGGTTAGGCTTTCTTCCGATTATGCTTTTTACAAGCTCTATTTTAAGCTTTGCCATTTTTATTCCCTCCTAGCTTAAGATATCCTTAACTTCTTTTCCTCTTAAAGCGGCAACTTCTTCTGCACTTCTAAGCATTTTTAATGCTTCTATTGTTGCTCTAGCAACATTGTGTTTATTTCTTGACCCCTTTATTTTAGTTAATATGTCATGAACTCCTACTAATTCTAATATTTCTCTAGCTGCAGAACCTGCTATAACTCCAGTCCCTTCATAAGCTGGTGCCATCCATACTGCTGCTGCTCCCCATTTTCCAATAATTTCATGAGGAATTGTATTATTTTTTAAAGATACTTTAACAACATTTTTCTTAGCTGCTGCGATAGCTTTTTTTATAGCATCAGGTACTCCATTTGCTTTCCCTAATCCTAATCCTATTTTACCTTGACCATCTCCTACTGCTGCTAATACTGAGAAAGATATAGATCTTCCCCCTTTAGTTGTTTTAGAAACTCTTGATATCTTTATTAATTTTTCTTGATATTGATTTTCTTCCCTATTTAACAAGTGAAATCCTCCTCTCTTAAATAATTAGAAGCTCAACCCAGCTTCTCTTGCCGCTTCTGCTACTGCTGCGATTCTTCCAGTATATTTATACCCTGATCTATCAAAAACGACTGTTTCTATTCCTTTTTCTTTAGCTCTTTCAGCTATAGCTTTTCCAACTATCTTTGCAGCTTCTATATTTCCACCATTTGATACATTTGCTTTTAATACTTTATCTATTGTTGAAGCAGATGCCAAAGTAACACCATTAACATCATCTATCAATTGAACAAAAATATTGCTGTTTGATCTATAAACCGAAAGTCTTGGTCTTTCTGGAGTTCCAGAAATTTTATTTCTTATTGACATTTGCTTTTTGTGTCTTGCTGCTTGTCTATTAACTTTCTTAAACAACTGTCTTACCTCCTTTTCATCGTCCTATCATGCTACCTTATTAAGACTTTTTACCTTCTTTTCTTCTGATATGTTCGTCAGCGTATTTAACCCCTTTTCCTTTATATGGTTCAGGAGGTCTTTTTGCTCTGATGTTTGCTGCTACTTGACCAACTAATTCTTTTTCTATTCCATCTATATGAATAACTGTATTTTTTTCTATTGTAAAAGTTATTCCAGGAACTTCATCTATAATTACTGGATGAGAAAATCCTAAAGAAATTTCTAATCCTTTTCCTTTTGCTGCCGCTCTGTATCCTACACCAACAAGATTTAAAGTTTTTCTATATCCTTCTGAAACTCCAACTACCATATTATTTATTAAGGCTCTTGTTGTTCCGTGTATAGCTCTTACTTGTTTCTCATCGTTAGGTCTTTCAACAACTATTTGACCGTCTTCTAATTTTATACTTAAATCTTTATTAAACTCTTTTGTTAATGTACCTTTAGGTCCTTTTACAGTAACGATATTATCTTTAACTGTAAATTCAACTCCAGAAGGCACAGTAATAGGTTTTTTACCTACTCTTGACATTAATGGACACCTCCTAAGTTTTTATTACCATACAAATGCAAGGATTTCTCCACCTATTTTTTCAGCTCTAGCAACTTTATCTGTCATTATTCCTTTTGAAGTTGATACTATTGCTATACCTAGACCTGATAAAACTCTTGGCATATCTTCCACAGAAGAGTAAACTCTTCTTCCAGGTTTTGAAATTCTTTTAATTCCTTTTATTACTCTTTCTTTTCCAGAATATTTTAAATAAACTCTTATATTCTTTTTATTTCCTTCAGTTATGATTTTATAGTTAGAAATATATCCTTGCTCTTTTAAAATGTCAGCAATTTTTTCTTTCATTTTAGAGTGAGGTATATCTACTTTTTCATGCATTACAGCATTAGCATTTCTAACTCTTGTTAACATATCAGCAATTGGATCTGTTAAATACATCTATAAATCCTCCTTCCACATTGGTTGATACTACCAAGATGATTTCTTAACACCAGGTATTTCCCCAGCACCAGCAAGTTGTCTAAACTTAACTCTTGAAATTCCGAATTCTCTCATGAACCCTCTTGGTCTTCCATCTAATTGACATCTATTTCTTTTTCTAACTGCCGAAGAATCTTTTGGAAGTTTATTTAATTCAAACATAGCTTCCATATCTCCATTAGCTACTCTTTTCTTTAATTCTGCTCTTTTTTCAGCATATTTATCTGTAAGTTCTGCTCTTCTTACATCTCTTGCTATCATAGACTTTTTAGCCATTATATATTAACCTCCTCACTATTACTTCTTAAAAGGCATTCCAAATGCTCTAAGCAATGCTCTTCCTTCTTCATCAGTTTTTGCAGAAGAAACCATAGTGATTGACATTCCTAAAAGTTTTTCAACTTTATCATAATCAATTTCTGGGAATACTAATTGGTCTGTTAATCCCAATGAGTAGTTTCCTCTTCCGTCAAATGAATTAGATGGTACTCCTTCAAAGTCTCTTACTCTTGGAAGAACTACATTTACTAATCTATCTAAAAAATCGTACATTTTTTCTTTTCTTAAAGTAACTTTTGCTCCTATTGGCATTCCTTCTCTCAACTTGAATCCAGCTTCAGATTTTTTAGCTTTTCTTAATAATGGTTTTTGACCAGTTATTATTGCTAAATCTCCCATAGCAGCATCTATTAACTTACTATTTTGTGTAGCTGCTCCAACTCCCATATTTACTATGATTTTTTCTAATTTAGGACAATCCATAACATTTTTTATTTCTAAGTCCTTCATTAACTTTGGTGCTACAACATCATTATAAAACTTGTGATATCTAGAAACATATTTAGACACTTATGTTTTCCTCCTTTCTTATATTATTTCTCCAGTTTTTTTAGAAACTCTAACTTTCTTACCATCAACAACTTTATGTCCAACTCTTGTTGGTTTTCCAGCTTTTTCATCAAACAACATTACTTTTGAAGAAAAAATTGCTGCTGATTTTTCTACAACTCCACCTTGTGGGTTTACTGGAGATGGCTTTAAATGTTTTTTTACTATATTTATTCCTTCTACTACTATTTTCCCTTTTTTAGGAAAAACTTTTATAACTTTACCTGTCTTCCCTTTATCTTTACCAGAAATAACAAAAACTGTATCTCCTGTTTTTACATGTAAAGAATTAGGTACAAATTTAATTTTAGGTTTAGCCACTTTTAAGCCTCCTCTCTAATTATATTACTTCTGGTGCTAGAGATACTATTTTCATAAAGCCTTTAGCTCTTAACTCTCTTGCAACAGGTCCAAATATTCTTGTTGCTTTTGGTTCATTATTAGCATTGATTACAACTCCTGCATTATCATCAAATTTTATATAAGAACCATCAGCTCTTCTAGTTTCTTTTCTAGTTCTAACTATAACAGCCTTTACTACATCGCCCTTCTTTACGTTACCGCCAGGGATTGCTTCTTTTACTGATGCTACTACGATATCAGCAATTCTTCCGAATCTTTTTTTAGATCCACCTAAAACTCTTATTACCATAAGTTTTTTAGCCCCTGAGTTATCAGCAACATTAAGGATAGTTTGTTGTTGTACCATTAAATTATCCTCCTCTCACTTAATGTGATTATTTTGCTTTTTCTAAAATTTCTACTAGTCTCCAATTTTTATCTTTCGATAAATGTCTAGTTTCCATTATTTTTACTCTATCTCCAACTTGAGCTACATTTTCTTCATCATGAGCTTTAAATTTTGTAGTTCTTTTTACTCTTTTCTTATATATAGGATGAAGTTTCATTGCTTCTATTGCAACAACAATAGTTTTTTGCATTTTATCTGAAACAACTATACCTTCTCTTACTTTTCTCTCGTTTCTCAAGATATTAACCTCCTCTTTACCTTATTAAAGAATCAATTATTATATTCTCCTCAAGAATTATAAATTATCTTTCATTTAAGATAGTATTTATTCTTGCTATTTCTCTTCTTACTTCTCTAATTTTTGCTGTATTTGTTAGTTGACCTAATGAAAGTTGGAACTTTAAGTTGAATAACTCTTCTTTAAGCTCTTTACACTTAACAACTAGGTCTTCACTAGTCATTTCTCTTATTTCTTTAGCTCTCATTAGTTCTCACCACCATTTTCTCTTTTTACTACTCTACATCTAATAGGAAGTTTCATTGATGCTTTTCTTAAAGCTGCTATTGCTTTTTCATCAGTTACTCCTGAAACTTCAAACAATATTCTTCCAGGTTTTACTACTACTACCCAACCTTCAACATTACCTTTACCTTTACCCATTCTAACTCCAGCAGGTCTTGCTGTTATTGGTTTATGAGGGAATATTCTTATGAAAGTTTTCCCTTCTCTTTTAAAAGTTCTGTTTATTGCAACCCGACAAGATTCTATTTGTCTGTTAGTTATCCAAGATGGTTCAAGAGCTTCTAATCCAAAGTCACCAAATGCTACAGTGTTACCTTTTTGAGCTGTACCTTTCATTCTTCCTCTGAACATTTTTCTATGTTTTGTTCTTTTTGGCATCAACATGATTAAGCTTCTCCCCCTTCCTTTTTAGTTGGAAGTACTTCTCCGTGGAATATCCATACTTTTATTCCTAATGCTCCATAAGTTGTATGAGCTGTTGCAACTGCATAGTCTATATCTGCTCTCAATGTATGTAAAGGAACTTTCCCTTCAACTGACCATTCAGATCTAGCTATTTCTGCACCATTTAGTCTTCCAGATATCATAACTTTTATCCCTTTAACTCCAGATTTCATAGCTCTACCAATTGCTTGAGACATAGCTTTTTTGTAAGCTATTCTTCTTTCAATTGAAGCTGCTATTGATTCTGCAACTAAAACTGCATTTCCATTTATATCTTTTACTTCTTGAACTTTAACAGTTATTCTTTTTCCTGTTAATTTTTCTAATTTTCCTCTAAGTGCATCTATTTCCACGCCTTTTCTTCCAATCACTAATCCTGCTTTCCCAGTATGTATATAAACAACTACTTGTGTTGGAGAAGTTCTTTCTATTCTTACTTTTGAAATCCCTGTATGAAAGTAGTTTTTCTTTATAAATTCTTTTATTTGCACATCTTCATGGAAGTATTTTACATATTCTTTTTTATCTGCATACCAATTAGAATCCCAAGATCTTGTAATCCCAAGTCTAAGTCCTCTAGGATCTACTTTTTGTCCCACAGTTTTACCTCCTCTTATTCTATTTCAGATACTGCCACTGTAATATGAGCTGTTGGTTTTCTTATAATATCTGCTCTTCCCATAGCTCTTGGCATTACTCTTTTTAAAACTGGTCCTTGGTTAATCATTATAGTTGAAACAACCAATTTATCTTCATCCATTTTGAAATTATTTGTTCCATTAGCTATTGCTGATGCTAATGTTTTCTTTATAACTCTAGCGGCTTTTTTGTTTGTAAATTCTAGAATGTCTAACGCTTCTAGTGCTGATTTACCTCTCACTAAGTCAGCTACTAATCTAGCCTTTCTAGGAGATAATCTTACGAATCTAGTTATTGCTTTAGCTTCCACTAGTCCATCCTCCTTTTCTATTTAATCAAAAATTTTATTTTTTCTTTTTATCTACACCGTGTCCATGATATGTTCTTGTTGGTGCAAATTCACCTAACTTATGTCCTACCATTTGTTCTGTTACATGAACCGGTATATGTTTTTTACCATTGTAAACACCAAATGTCATTCCTATAAAATTTGGGAATATTGTTGATCTTCTTGACCAAGTTTTGATAACAGCTTTATTGTTTCCTGCTTCTACTGCAGCTTCAACTTTAGCCATTAAATGATGGTCACAAAAAGGTCCTTTTTTTAATGATCTTGCCATTAGTTCTTAGCCTCCTCTCGCAAATTACTTTTCGTTTCTTCTTCTTACGATAAATTTGTCAGAAGTTTTTCTTCCTCTAGTTTTAGCTCCAAGTGCTGGTTTACCCCATGGAGTTAAAGGTGATTTTCTTCCTACTGGACTCTTACCTTCTCCACCACCATGTGGGTGATCAACAGGGTTCATTACAGAACCTCTAACATGAGGTCTTTTCCCCATATGTCTTGCTCTTCCAGCTTTACCTATGCTAACTAGACTATGTTCAGAATTTCCAACTTCTCCGATAGTCGCCATACATTCTCCGTGAATTAGTCTTAATTCTCCAGACGGCAACTCAACGTGGCAATAAGTTCCTTCTTTTGCAACAAGTCTTGCTGAAACTCCAGCAGATCTTACTAATTGTCCACCTTTACCTCTTTGAAGTTCTATATTATGAATTTGAACCCCTACTGGCATATCTTTTAATTTAAGAGCATTCCCAGGTTTAATATCAGCTTTACTTCCAGCAGATATAATATCGCCCTTTTTAAGTCCTTTAGGAGCTAAGATATAT
Organism: Fusobacterium sp.; assembly: GCA_018457305.1. Next base: position 15,587 of record JAGYHM010000001.1, read on the forward strand.
CTTTTTTCTCCATCTACATAAAATAATAAAGCAATGTTTGCTGATCTGTTAGGATCATATTCTATTGTAGCAACTTTTGCTGGAATATCTAATTTATTTCTTTTAAAATCAATTATTCTGTATAATCTTTTATGTCCTTTTTGTCTATCTCTAACAGTTCTATGACCGTAATTATCTCTACCATACGCTGATTTTAGAGGTACAGTTAAAGATTTTTCAGGTCTTACTTTATCCAATTCTTTATTTACTATCTTAGACATATGTCTAGTACCGTTAGTAATTGGTTTCATTTTTCTAATTGCCATTTTCTATTTCCTCCATTGACCTATAAGTATCTTTAATCTTTTTAAACTTCTTTAAAAAGTTCTATTTTACTTTCTCCAACTAATTTAACGATTGCTTTTTTCTTAGCTTGAGTTTTGTAAAGTTTCATACCATGTCTTTTTGTTATTGGTTTTGAATTTACTGTTGACACTGTTTCAACTTTTACGTTAAATATTGCTTCTACAGCTTTTTTGATTTCTATTTTGTTTGCTTTTGGATGTACTTCAAAAGTATATTTATTATATTCTCTTCTTAAAAGTTCTGACTTTTCTGTAACAACAGGTTTTTTAATTATTTCATATTTAGTCATTATCCTAGTACCTCCTCTACAGTAGCTAATGCTTCTCTAGTAAGAATTACTTTTTCTTGTTTTAATAGCCAGTAAACACCAATTTCGTTTGGTTGTAATACCACTGCATTTTCTAAATTTCTTACAGATAAATATAAGTTAAAATCATTCATAGTTGCTAAGTCGTTAACTACAAACAATTGTTTTTGTCTTGCATCAACTTTTTCTACTAAGTTTACTATTGTTTTTGTTTTTGGAGTATCTATTGTTCCATCTAAAACAATTACTTCTCCATTTGCTACTTTTAAAGACAACACTGATCTAAGAGCTAAATTTCTAACTTTTTTGTTAACTTTCTTTTCGTATGATCTTGGATGAGGTCCAAATGTAACTCCTCCACCTACCATATGTGGTGCTCTTATTGTTCCTTGTCTTGCTCTTCCTGTTCCTTTTTGCTTGAAAGGTTTTCTTCCTCCACCTCTAACCATTGCTCTAGTTTTAGTAGAAGCTGTACCTTGTCTAGCAGCTGCTAATTCTGCAGTTAGCACTTCGTGAAGCACAACTTTATTAGCTTCTATTCCAAATACTGCATCATTAACTTCAACAGTACCAGTTTGTTCTCCTGCTAAGTTATATACATTTAAAACTGCCATTATTTCCTCCTCCCTCTACTAACCTATTACTTTTTTTATTGCTGGTCTTATTACTAAATAACTATTTTTTGCTCCTGGAACTGCACCTTTTATAAGTAGTAAGTTATGTTCTGCATCAACTTTAACAACTCTTAAATTTTGAACAGTTACTGTTGCATTCCCGTGACGTCCTGCCATTCTTTTCCCTTTTAAAACTTTTCCAGGCCAAGACGACATTCCGATAGAACCTCCTAATCTGTGGTTTCTTGAAACCCCGTGAGTAGCTCTATTTCCACCAAAACCGTGTCTTTTCATAACACCCGCTGTTCCTTTACCTTTTGAAGTTCCTGTAATATCAACAAATTGAACATCAGCTAAAGTATCAACTTTAATTTCTTGTCCTAATTCGTATCCTTCTACATCTTTAACTTCTAATTCTCTAACAAATCTTTGAGGTTTTACCCCAGCTTTGTTAAAAATTCCCATTAAAGGTTTAGTAGTGTTTTTTTCTTTCTTTTCATCAAATCCTAATTGTATAGCTACATAACCATCTTTTTCTTCAGTTTTCTTTTGAAGAACATAGTTAGGTCCAGCTTCTACAACTGTTACTGGGATAAAATTTCCATCTTCAAAAATTTGTGTCATCCCAATTTTTTTTCCTAAAATTCCTGCCATTTTTAACCTCCATCAAATAATATATCGGTTGATACAACTCCGCCTCGTGGTTCTAAACCAATAAATAGAATAAAATATCAACTTGTACTATTCTGTAAGTATGATGTTTTAAACATCATCTCCCATAATAAATACTTGAGAATAAAATTAAATTTGTTTTATTTCTATTCCCACACCAGCCGGTAAGTTAACTGCTGTTAACGAATCAATAGCCTTTCCTGTTGAATTGATAAGTTCTATCATTCTTCTGTGAACTCTCATTTCAAATTGCTCTCTCGAATCTTTATTAACATGCACCGATCTTAGAACTGTATATTTTCTAATTTTTGTTGGTAACGGCATAGGTCCCACTATATCCGCTCCAGACTTTTTAGCTACTTCAGCTATTTTTTTTGCTGATTCATCTAATAAAGTATGATCGTATGCTTTTAAGTAGATTCTTAATTTGTTAGAAGCCATCTATTGCTTTGCACCTCCTTTAAATTAACTGTACAAAATAAATATTTGAGTACATCTTTTGTAGTGTATCACATTTTTTATTAAAATAAAAGTTTTTTTTTATAAAATATTAAACTTTTTATAATTTTTTTTAATTTCATTATTTTTTAAGATATCAAAACGAATAAAAACGAATTTTAAAAAAATTTCTTGGCGAGCTGCATCCTCTGGACTGCTCGCCTCTCTCGTGGGGGCAAAGCCCCCTACATCCCCAAAAGAAAAGTCAAATTAAATTTATTTAGATATAAAAAACATCTAGCCTTAAAAAACTAGATGTTTTATGATTTTTTATCTTTCTGTTCTTGTGTATGGAATTAAGGCTAAATTTCTTGCTCTTTTAATTGCTTTTGCAATTTTTCTTTGTAATTTAGCATTAGCTCCTGTTAATCTTGAAGGATTGATTTTCCCTTTATCAGATACAAATCTTTTTAAAAGATCTACATTTTTATAATCAATTTCTTCAGCTTTAACTCTTAATTTCGCTCTTCTTCTTCTGAAGTCTGCCATTCAAATTACCTCCTTGTTTGAGAATTAACTTTTTTCTTCTTAAAATTAGTCTAATTTAACTATGATATATCTCATGATTGACTCATTGATATTTAACTTAGCTTCAATTTCTGCTAATTTTAATCCGTCAATCTCAAAAGTAGTTAGAACATAAAAACCAGATTTTTTCTTATTGATTTCATAAGCTAGTTTTCTTTCTCCCCACTTATCTGTTTTAGCTATAGTTGCTCCTTTAGATGTAAGTAATTCATTTACTTCAGCTATTAAAGCTTCTCTTCCTTCTTCTAAAACAGTAGGATTAATGATGTACATAATTTCATATTTTCTCATTTTAATACCTCCTCCCTATGGTTTTTGCCCAAAAAACTTAGTTTCTGAGCAGGGCTTTAATATTATAGCATAAAATTTATAAAAATCAATTTATTTTTTATCTTCATAAAACACGCTGGTATCTTTCGGCATTTCTCTTTTTAAAATATATCTTTCTTTATAATCTTTAAATAATTTTATAAATGTAGGACTTAAAATAAGTAGAACTGCGACATTTACAAAAACTGGAACTGCTGTTGTAAAATCTGCAAATAGCCATACAGTAGAACCAGGCATTCCTATTGTTGTTGCCAATACAACCATTAAAAATCCTGGAATTGGATAAAATAATTTATAAAACTTTAAAATTCCATTTTTTGTTTTTGGATATTTTTTCATAAGATGTCTTAAAATTATTTCATAATAAGCATACCAACCAGAAGAAGTTGTAACTCCAAATAAAAATATTCCAATGGCTATTACAAATTTACTAGCCGAACCTATTCCCGCTTCAAACGCAGAAAGAGTTAAAGTTGCTCCTGTTGCTCCAGAACTCCAAACACCTGTAATTATTATTACAAGAGATGTTAAAGTACACACTACCATTGTATCCACAAATACTTCAAAAGCTCCCCATAGCCCTTGTTTTACTGGATGATTTGTTTGGGCTGAAGAGTGAATCATTGGTGAACTTCCCCAACCTGCTTCATTACTGAAAACTGATCTTGCCATCCCTTGACGAACTGCTAATCTAAAAGTTGCACCTGCAAAACCTCCCAATGCTGCCGTTCCCGAAAATGCACTTTTAAACACTAAACCTAGTGCTGATGGAAGATTTCCAATATTTAAAATTATAATTATAAGTGCTGCCAAAATATAAAAGAAACACATAAATGGCACAACTTTTCCTGCCAATTTTCCCAAACCTTTTATTCCACCTATAATTAAAATATAATTACATATTATATAGAATAAACTTGCATATATTATTTTTACTCCAAAGGCTGCACTCACTGCTTCCGATACAGTGTAGTTTTGAACTGTTATAAAAAATGTTGAGAATATTCCGCCACCAAATAAAACTGCAGGAATTATCCACCACTTATAACCTCTTTCTTTTCCTAAACCTTTTTCCATATAATAAGTAGGTCCACCATAAAGTTCTCCATTTTCATCTTTCTCTCTGTAAAAAACTCCAAGTGTAACTTCCACAGTTTTTAAAATCATTCCTAAAAAAGCTGCAATCCATAACCAAAATAATGCCCCTGGTCCACCGACTGCAATTGCAGTTGCAACCCCTCCGATATTTCCAACTCCTACTGAACCTCCAATGGCAGTTGAAACTGCTTCAAATGGAGTTATTAAACCTTCTCCGTTCTCTTCAGATTTATTCCCAGTTTTTATAACTTTACCTATAGTTTCAGATAAAATATGTTTAAAGAAAGTTACTTGGAAAAATCCTGTTCTTACAGTAAAATAAATTCCAGCCCCTAAAATTGTTAATATAATAGGTAAGCCCCATAAAAATCCAACTATCTTTTCAAATATTGCCAACATATAATAACCTCCCTTTTTATTTTACTTTTTACAATTTTCTATAAAATTTTTAAAAATATTTTTTGCAAAATTATTTGTTTGAAACATCATCTCTGGATGAAATTGAACTCCTAAAATATATTGCTCATCATTAGCATACTCTATTGCTTCAACTATTCCGTCCTTGGCTGTTGCAACTACTTTAAAGTCTTTTGCAACATCTTTAAGTGCTAAATGATGATAAGAATTTACTCTTTCATTTTCTTGCTGATTAGCAATTTCAAAAAATAATGATTTCTTTTCTATCTCTATTGAATGGGTGCAATCTTCTGGTTTTGCATCTTGACAATGTTTTATAAAAGAATTTGGTCTATACGAAATATCTTGATATAAGTTTCCACCAAAGGCAACATTTAAAAGTTGGAAGCCACGACAAATACCTAACATAGGAACTTTATATTTCAAAGCATATTTTATTAACTTTAATTCAAACTCATCTCTTTCTGGATATAAATCTCCCAACTTTTCTAACGGCTCTTCATTATAAAATTTAGGGTCTATATCAAAACCACCTGATAAAACAAGTCCATCTAAAATTTTAACTTGCTCTTCTATTTGAAAATCATCTTCAATAATCGGTAATAAAATAGGAACTCCACCACTTTCTGATACTGCTCTAACATAATTATCTGCAACATAAGAATACTTATAACCTAGAAAAAACTTATCTTTTTCTTCAAACATCATACTAGTAGAAATTCCAATAATACTTTTTTTCATCTAAACCTCCTTATTTTTTAAACATATTTATATTTGAATTTTATTCTTTTTTTATGAATTTTAAAAATATAAATATTAAATGCCTTTAATAAATTATAAATATATAAAATTTGTAGTTAACATCTATTTTTAAAACATTTTATATTTAAAAATAAAAAGGCTATTGCATTATCTACAATAACCTTATTCCAAAATTTTTATTTTTAATCCTCGTAACCATTCGGATTATTTTTATGCCAATTCCAAGCATCAGAAATAATTTTTTCTAGCGAAGCATATTTAGGTTGCCACTTCAAAATTTTATTTGCTTTTTCAGATGAAGCAACTAACTTTGCTGGATCTCCTGCTCTTCTTGGAGAAATTTCAGCAGGAATAGAATGTCCTGTTACTTTTCTTGCAACCTCTATAACTTGTTTTACAGAAAAGCCTTCTCCATTTCCTAAATTAAACGTTTGATTATCTCCGCCATCTCTTAATCTATTCAATGCTAAAATATGTGCATCTGCTAAATCCATTACATGAATATAATCTCTTATGCAAGTTCCATCTGGAGTGTCATAGTCATCTCCGTATATTCCAATTTTTTCTCTTTGATTTAAAGCAACTTGTAAAATTATAGGAATTAAATGAGTTTCACAAGTGTGTCCCTCTCCAATTTCTCCTGTGTGATATGCTCCTGCAACATTAAAATATCTCAAAACTGTATATTTTAACCCATAAGCCTTGGCAGACCACTTAAACATTTTTTCAACTGCCAATTTACTTTCTCCATAAGGATTAGTTGGCTCTGTTTTATCTGTTTCAAGTATAGGAATATTTTCTGCTTCTCCATAAGTAGCCGCTGTTGAAGAAAATACTATATTATTTACATTATTTTTTTTCATTGCTTTCAATAAACATAAAGTTCCATAAAAATTATTTTCAAAATATTTTAGAGGTTCTTCAACACTTTCACCTACCAAAGAAAAAGCAGCAAAGTCTATAACTCCATCTATTTTATATTTATTAAAAACTCTATCTAAAAATTCTAAATCTTTTAAATCTCCAAGCTCTAATTTTGCTCTTTCATCAACTGCATCAACATGTCCAGTTTCTAAATTATCTACAACTACAACTTCTTCATTATTTTCTAATAATAATTTTACAACATGGCTACCTATATAACCAGCACCACCACAAACAAGTATCATAATACCCTCCTATTTTATTTCTTTTTAGTCTTATCTGTAATTTCTATAACATTATCTATAACTTTTCTAAAATCTACTGCACTTTTTGAAGTAATAACTGATTTTCCAGTTTTATTTTCAATTTCTTTTCTTGTATTTCCAGCAATACTTCCACCTTCTTTGGCTACTTTTTTATTTTCTTCCAAACCTTGTGGATTATAAATATTTGTAAGTTCTGTTGTCGTCGCTTCAGCTAACATATTTAAAACTAATTCCAAAGTCGACATATTATCTCGTAAATTTTCTTTTTTAAGATTTTTAAATTTTTTATAATCTTTTGTTGTCATCCCGCTCCAAGCTTTAGAAATTTCATTTGTTAAAATTGCATATTCTTGTCCAGCTTTTACTCCGTGTTCTTGCCAAGTATCAGTTAATTCTTTTCTAACTTGAATTGTTTGAAGTCTTTGATTTATCCATTCCTTTGAATAACCTTTTTTCAAATAAGTTTCTAATGCTCTATCAATAGTCAGTTCTGGGTCAATTATTTCATCAATTCTTTCTTTTCCAACTTGTGCCAACCACATTTTAAATGGCTCTGCTTTTGGTGAAGGAATTGATTGAATAATTCTAAAAATTCCTTGCATATCAGCAACATCTGTTTTATACATTTTGCCATCTGAAGATTTTAATTTCAGTTGTACGATTTTATCGTACAACTGAATTCCACCTTCTTCATCTTTTATTTTTTTCTTCAAATCACTCCAGTACCTTCTTGGATTTGTGCTCTCTGTCAATGCCCCAACAACATCCACAACTGAAAAATACCATTCCTCTTTTTCTTCATCCCAAGCAGAACGAATTTCTTTTTTTTCAAATAATTTTATTTCATCCAATTTTATCAACTCCTAAAAAATTATTTTAAATTTACAGTGTCAACAAATTTTAAGAATGCTTTTTTCCCTTTTTCATTTCTTTTATATACTCCTGAATTTTCAAGAACAGCAGAAAAAGTTTTTGCTATTTCTTTCTTTAAAATATTTTCAAAAATTTCTTCTTCTGTTAATTTAGAAATATCAGAATAATTTTTAAAAAGGCTTTCCACCCAAGCTAAATGCAATTTTGTATCTTCATCTTTTTCAATTTTTTCAAATGAATTTTCTTCTTTTAAATAAGTTGCAATTTTTCCCATTTCTTTTTTTAATCTTCCCGGTAAAACTGCAAGTCCCATAACCTCTATAAGCCCTATGTTTTCTCTTTTTATATTATGATATTTTTTATGAGAATGGAAAATTCCTTGTGGATTTTCTTCATTAGTTCTATTATTTCTTAAAACTAAATCTATCTCATAATATTTTTCTCTTCTTCTTGCAATAGGAGTGATTGTATTATGAGGATTATTTTCTGTATGAGATAAAATTTCAACTGTTTCATCTGAATATTCTCTCCAAATTTTTAAAATTTTATCAGATAAATCTATAACTTTTTCTTTATTTAAAGATTTTAGTCTTATTACTGACATCGGCCACTTAACTATTCCTGCCTCTACATCTTCAAAATTTTTAAATTCAAGTTTTGTTTCAATTTTTGCCTTTGCCATTGCAAATTCGTGATTTCCACCTTGGTAGTGATCGTGAATTAAAATTGAGCCTCCAACTATTTTTAAATCTGCATTAGAACCTATAAAATAATGTGGAAATTCATCTAAAAATTCTAAAAATCTTGAAAATGTCTCTCTATTTATTTTCATATCTCTATGTTCAGAGCAAAAAACTATGGCGTGTTCATTATAATAAACATAAGGAGAATATTGCATAAACCAATTTTCATTGCCAAGTTTTATAGGTAAAACTCTGTGGTTTTGTCTTGCCGCCTTGTTTAAGTTTCCGCTAAAACCAACATTTTCTTTACAGATTACACATTTAGGATAATTTGATGCTGGCATATATTTTTGCATTTCTATTTCTTTTATTGTTTTTTCTGGCTTAGATAAATTTATAGTAATTTCTAAATCTCCATACTCAGTTTCTGTTGTCCAATACATATTTTTTGCTATACTTTGAGTTCTTATATAATTTGTCTTTTTTGAAAAATTATAGTAAAAATCTGTTGCCTCTTTTATATCTTTCTTCGCCAAAGTTCTAATATTTTTTATAACTTCTCTTGGAAAAGGAGTCATTTTTCCCATTAACAAAGTATCAAATAATTCTTTTGCTACAACACCATCCTCAATAATATTTTTCTCTACTGCATAAGTACAAATTTCATCTAATATTTCTTGTGGGTATTCTGGTAAAGAATTTTCATCTGCTATTTCTTCATTTTTCCATTCTTCTAATTTCAATAAATTCATAAATTCATTTCTAACAAAAAGTCTATCTTCTTCTTCTATCAAAGAATTTTTTATTCCATAATCTAAAAGTTTATTTAAAGAATTATAAATATTCATAAGTTTCCCTCTTTATATTTTTTAGCTCCATCTCCAATGTTTGCAACATAGAAATCTGCTTTTAGTCCAGTTTTTTCTAAATATTTTGCTCCAACATTTTTTATAAAACTATCTACAAACTCATTTTTAACTATACTAACAGTGCAACCTCCAAAACCTGCTCCCGTCATTCTTGAGCCAATTGTTCCTTCTTCTTCCCAAGCAGCTTCCACAAGGGAATCAAGTTCAAAACCTGTTACCTCGTAATCATCTCTTAAAGATTTATGAGAAGCATTCATAAGTTTTCCAAAAGCAAAAACATCTCCACTTTTTAAAATATCTACTGCTTTTTTAGTTCTTTCGTTTTCTCTAACGGCATGGTTTGCTCTTTTTAATTCTTCTTCATTTACTATAAATTTTTGAACTTTTTCAAATTCTTCAACAGTCAATTCTCCCAAATAATTTATTTTAATTCCGTTTTCATTTAATTTTTTAACTGCACTCTCACAAGAATTTCTTCTTTCATTATATTTTGAATCTGCAAGTCCTCTTTTTTTATTCGTATTTGCTATTACTATACTCATATTTTCTAATTTTATTGGGACATATTCATATTTTAAAGTATTGCAGTCTAATAAAATTGCATGGTCTTTTTTTCCCATACCTATTGCAAACTGATCCATTATTCCAGTTTTAACTCCAATAAAATCATTTTCAACAAGTTGACAAATTTTTGCAATCTCAACTCTATCTATTTCTAATTTATAAAGTTCTTTTAAGATAATTGCAACTAAAACTTCTATTGAAGATGAAGATGAAAGTCCTGCTCCGTTTGGAATATTTCCATAAAATAAAACATCAAAACCAAAATCAATTTTATAATTTTTATCTAAAAATATTTTTATAACTCCCTTTGGGTAATTTGCCCAATTATCTTCCTCAACATTAACTAAATTATTTATATCAAATTCTTTTATTCCTAGTTCTTCAAAATTTTTAGAGTACATTCTAAATTTTTTGTCTTCTCTTTTTTTCACAACTGCATAAGTTCCGAAATCTAAGGCACAAGGAAAAACATAGCCCCCATTATAGTCAGTGTGCTCTCCAATTAAATTTACTCTCCCCGGTGAAAAAAAAGTTTCCACTTTATCTTCTTCTGAATAATTAAAAATACTTTTAAATTCACTTATTAAATTTTTTATCATAGTTTTCTCCTCCTCAAATTTTTTTTCTTACTATATTATATCAATTTTATTTTAAAATTATAATATTTTTTTTTGAAAATAAAAAAAAGTGGGCGACTGCGTTTCACTGTCGCCCACTCTCGTGGGGGCTCCGCCCCCAACACCACCAAAAATTATTTTTATTTTTAGTGCGAGGCGACGGCACGCCGTCGCAACCAGCGAGCAGCGAAGCGGGCGAGCCAAAAGTCAAATTATAATTTCCTTGGACATAAAAAAATTCCAGAAAATATTTCCTCTGGAATTTTAAAATTTATTTTTTTATTTTAATTTATTTTTTAGGTTTAACCACAATATTAACTATTCTATTTGGAACAACAACAACTTTAACTATATCCATTCCCTCTAAATGTTTTTGAGTATTTGGAAGATCAAGAGCCATTTCTTCTGCCAATTTTTTATCTGCATCTTTTTCTATGTCAAAAGTTCCTCTCATCTTTCCATTTACTTGAACTGCCATTGTCACCTCATCAGAAGATAAAAATCTCTCATCATATTCTGGCCATGCTTCATTATATAATTCAGTTTTTTCTCCTAAAATTTCCCATAATTCATCACAGAAATGTGGAACAAATGGAGAAAGCATTATAACTATTTTTTTCAAAATATGTCCTAATATTTTTGAAGATTCTTCTGTATTAGCTTGAGAAATATAAGTTTGTACATCATTTATTAACTCCATATTTCCTGCTATTGAAGTATTAAAATGATAATTATTTTCAATAGAATCTGTCACTCTTTTTATAGTTTGATTTAATTTAATTAAAATTGCTTTATCTTCTTTTGTAATTTTTTCATAATTTATTTCTATATCTTTTATCTTTTCTATACTTTCAAGATTCTCAAGAACCAATCTCCAAACTCTTGATAAAAATCTAAATGCCCCCGCAAGACCATTTTCATTCCATTCTAATTCTTTTTCTGGTGGTGCAGCAAACATTATAAATAATCTTGTAGTATCAGCCCCATATTTATTTATCATTTCTTCTGGGTCAACACCATTATTTTTTGATTTTGACATTTTTTCAACTTTTACTACTAATTCTTCTCCCTTTGAGCTAAATGCTTTTTCACCTTTTAATGTAACTTCATTAGCAGAGAAAAATTTATTTTCTTCTTTTGAATAGTATGATGGTCCTAAAACCATTCCTTGTGTCAATAATCTTTTGAAAGGCTCATTTGTTGACAGCATTCCTAAATCTCTTAAAACTTTATGGAAAAATCTTGCATATAATAAGTGCATAACAGCATGCTCTACTCCACCAATATATTGATGAACAGATGTCCAAGCATCTGCTATATCTTTATCAAAAGCCTTCTCAGCATTTTTAGGGTCACAATATCTTAAAAAATACCAAGATGAATCTACAAAAGTGTCCATAGTATCAGTATCTCTTTTAGCTTTTCCACCACAACAAGGACAAGTTGCATTTTTAAAATCATCTGATGTTTCTAATGGATTTCCATTTCCAGAAAATTCTATATCACTAGGTAATACTACTGGTAAATTTTCATCTTTTTCTAAAACTGTTCCACAATCATCACAGTATAAAACTGGAATTGGAGTTCCCCAATATCTTTGTCTTGAAATTCCCCAATCTTTTAATCTATATTTTACAGTTCTTTCTCCCCATTTATTTTCTTCCACATATTCTGCTATTTTTACCAAAGCCTCTTTTGAAGATAAACCATTAAATTTATCAGAATTTACAATTACTCCTTCTTCTGTATAAGGTAGAGTTGTTTCTCCTTCTTTTGCTTCAATTACAACTTTCATTGGTAAATCATATTTTTTTGCAAAAGCAAAATCTCTTTCATCGTGAGTAGGTACTGCCATAACTGCTCCTGTACCATAATTCATAAGTACATAGTCAGCTATCCACAGTGGTACTAATTCTTTTGTAATTGGATGTTCAACTTTCCAACCAGTATCAATTCCATTTTTTTCTTTTCCTTCTGCTGTTCTCTCAATTAAGTCTGTATTTTTCATTTCAAAAACTTTTTCTTTTATATCTGGATTAGTTTTTAAAATTTCTTCAATTAAAGGATGCTCTGGTGCTATAACTACATAAGTAACACCGTATAAAGTGTCTGCTCTTGTAGTAAACACAGGTAATAATTCGTTATTTTCCACTATTTTAAAATTAATCTCAGTTCCAAAAGATTTTCCTATCCAGTTTTTTTGCATAGTTAAAACTTTTTCTGGCCAACCTTCTACTAACTCTTCATGTCCAGTTAATAACTCATCTGCATAATCAGTAATCTTGAAAAACCATTGCTCTAATTCTTTGACATTTACATCCGTATTTGAATGTCTCCAACATTTTCCATCTTCAACTTGCTCATTAGCAAGAACTGTTTGACAATCTGGACACCAGTTTACAAGAGATTTTTTCTTATAAACTAAACCTTTTTCATACATTTGTTTAAATATCCATTGATTCCATTTATAATATTCTGGAAGATAAGAAGCTATTTCTCTATCCCAATCAAAAGAGAAGCCCATAAGTTTTAATTGTCTTTTCATATTTTCTATATTAGATTTAGTCCATATAGATGGATGTATTCCGTGTTGAATAGCAGCATTTTCTGCTGGAAGTCCAAAAGAATCCCACCCCATAGGTTGTAAAACATTATAGCCCTTCATTCTTTTATATCTTGAAATTACATCTCCAATTGTATAATTTCTTGCATGCCCCACATGTAATTTCCCTGACGGATAAGGTAGCATTGAAAGCACATAATAATTTTCTTTATTTTCAACTTTATTTTCAGTCTTAAAAAGTTCTTTTTCGTCCCATTTTTTTTGCCATTTCTCTTCAATTTCTCTAAAATTATATTCTTGCACTAAACTCACCTCTAAAATTTTTTATTTATTAACTATTCTTGATAAAATAATTCCACAAGCTACTGAAACATTTAATGAATTTATTTTGCCGTACATTGGTATTTTTATTAACTTATCACAATGCTCTCTAACTTTTTTTCTAATTCCTGTTCCTTCATTTCCAACAACAAGAGCTACTTTATCTGGATATTCTTCTTCATTATAATTTAGACTTCCCTCTCCTGCTGCTCCATAAGCCCAAAAACCTTTTGCCTTTAATTTATCTAAGGCATCTGAAACATTTGTAATTTTAGCAATTTTAACATGTTCTATTGCTCCTGCTGATGTCTTAACAACTGTTTCATTTATTCTAACAGAATTTCTTTCTGGTATTAAAATTACATCAACTTTAAAAATTTCTGCACTCCTTATTATAGCTCCAAAATTTCTTGGGTCTTGTATTTCATCCAAAAGTAAAACAAGAGATTTTTCTTTTGCTTCTAAGTCTAATAAAATTTCTGGAAATTCACTATAATAGTCAAAATTACTTATATAAACTGCTACACCTTGTGAATTTTCTATTTTTTTCTTAGTATAAAATATTTTTATATTTCTTTTTGAAGCTAATTCTTTTATTTTATTTATAGTCTCACCTTTTATGTGATTAAACAATTCTAATTTTTCTATATTTTTCTCTTTATTTTGTAATGCTTCTATAACTGGATTTATTCCTATTATTCTTTCCATTTTTCTCCTTGTTTTTAAATTTCTGCCTTAATTCTTTCTATATCTGCCCCAAGCGCCTTAAATTTCTTTTCAAAATTTTCATAACCTCTATCAACATGGTAAATTCTATTTACTATGCTTTCTCCATTGGCTTTAAGTGCTGCCAAAATTAGTGAAGCTCCTGCTCTTAAATCACTTGCCATTACCTCAGCAGATGAAAAATTCTCCACTCCTGTTATAGTTGCTACTGAACTTTCTATCATGATTTTTGCTCCCATTCTATTTAATTCTGGGACATGCATAAATCTATTTTCAAATATTGTTTCTCTAATTTCACTTGTTCCATCAATAAGACTCATAAGTGTCATTATAGGAGATTGTAAATCAGTTGGGAAGCCAGGATGTGGCATAGTTTTTATTTTTACTGGTTTTAAATCTTTTAACTTAGATAAAATTTTAATTTTTCTATCTGTTATTTCAAATTTAACTCCCATTTCTTCTAATTTAGATAAGAAGCTCACCATATGCTCCTTAACAACCCCTTCAACTTCTATACTTCCATCAAATAAAATAGAAGCAATTATATATGTTCCCGCAACTATTCTATCAGGAATTATACTATGTTCACAAGGAGTTAACTTTTCTACTCCCTCTATTTCTAATCTGCTTCCACCTACACCTTTAATTTTTGCTCCCATTTTTATTAAAAAATCACATAAATCTTCTATTTCAGGTTCTCTTGCAGCATTTTCTAAAATTGTAGTTCCTTTTGCTTTAACAGCAGCCATTAAAATATTTTCAGTCGCTCCAACACTTGGAAAGTCAAGAACTATTTCTGCTCCAACTAAATTTTCAGCTTCCACTTCCACATAACCATGTTCTATATTTATTTTTGCTCCAAGAGCTTCAAATCCTTTTAAATGTAAGTCAACAGGTCTTGCTCCTATTGCACAACCTCCAGGTAAAGCTACTTTTGCTTTTTTAAGACTACCCAGCATTCCACCTACTACCAAGAATGATGCTCTCATTTTTTTTACTAAATCATAACTTGCCTCATAACTTGCTAAACCTTCGTTTATTATTTTATATGAATTTTCATCTAACTTTTCTATTTTTAAACCTAAACTTTCTAAAAGCTGAATAAGAGTTTTAATATCTCTTAAATTTGGAACATTGTTTAAAATATAAGTTCCTTTTTCTACTAAAGTTGCTATCATTATAGGAAGAGTAGCATTTTTAGAGCCCTCTACCACTAAATTTCCAGATATTTTTTTCCCACCATTTACTTTAAATGCTTCTATCATATTTTATTTTCTCCTATTTTTCTATTATCTTTCAATTATAACATAATTTTTATTTTATTTTAAGAAAATAATGATATAATTAAGTATATTTTTATAAATTAAGGAGTAAATATGAAAAAAATATATTTTATTAGTTTATTTATAATTTCTATTTTATTTTCACAAAATATTTTTTCTGAAAATATAAATATAAATGGAAGTACAAAAAATAATGAAAAATTTATCCCGAATGTTTCAATTTTTTTTATTGATAAAAATGATAATATTTTTGAAACTAAATCTGATAACTCTGGAAAATTTTCTATCTCTATTCCTAAAAACAATTATTCTATAAATATAGCAAAAGATTTTTTTAGAATTTCAGAAGAAAATTTAAAAAGTTATAATTTTAAAAATAATAATTTTTTAGATATTAAACTTAAAAATTCTAACTCTTTTTTAGATGGCTTTGTGGTAGATAAAAATGAAAATCCTATTCCTAATGCTAGGATAACTGTAAAATCTGATAATTTTTCTTCTATTATTTTTTCTGATGTTTCTGGAAAGTTCTCTACATATTTAAAATCTGGAATATTTACTATTCTTGTTTCAAAATATGGCTACTCTACTATTGGTTTTATTAGAGAATTTAAAGAAAATTCTAATATAAATAATAAAAAAATAATATTAAATAGCTTTAATTTCTTTTTAAGAGGAACTGTAACAGATGGGATAAGCTCACTTAAAAATATTGAAGTCTCTCTACATAATAAATTCCTAAAAAAAATTGATTCTACAGTTACAGATAAAGATGGCATTTTTTATTTCTATAAAATACCTCTTGAAGAAAGCTTTTTTCTGTTAGTTAATAACAAAAATTATAAAAAATATAAATCAAAACCTCTTAAATTTAATAAGAAAATTAAAAATAAAATAATTTTTTTAGAAAAATTGTAATTTTTTCTTGACATATTCCAAAAAATTCTATATAATTATTCTTGTCTTAAAAGAATATATGTCGGAATATAGCGCAGCCCGGTAGCGCACCTGCCTTGGGAGCAGGGGGCCGCAAGTTCGAATCTTGCTATTCCGACCATTTTATGCGGGAATAGCTCAGTTGGTAGAGCGTCAGCCTTCCAAGCTGAATGTCGCGAGTTCGAACCTCGTTTCCCGCTCCATTAATTTATGGTGACCGTAGTTCAGTTGGTAGAGCGCCAGTTTGTGGCACTGGTTGTCGCGGGTTCAAATCCCGTCGGTCACCCCAGTAATATGCGTCATTAGCTCAGTTGGTAGAGCACACGACTTTTAATCGTGTTGTCACAAGTTCAAATCTTGTATGACGCACCATTTATTTAAAATACATGCGGGGATGGCGAAATTGGCAGACGCGCTAGACTTAGGATCTAGTGTCTTAGACGTGAGAGTTCAAGTCTCTCTCTCCGCACCATAAAAATATATTGGGATGTCGCCAAGCGGTAAGGCAACGGACTTTGACTCCGTTATGCGTTGGTTCGAATCCAGCCATCCCAGCCATTTAAAATATTAAAGATTGAGAAATCAATCTTTTTTTATTATTTTTATATAAATAAAATTTTAAAAATCATTAGTATTCAAATAAAAGCAAAAATCGTATTAAAAATTTTATTTTTTAATACGATTTTTTATATTTTTATTAAATCCAGTCAATTTTAATTTATAAATCCTAGAATAATCCTGAAATTACTCCGTTTTCATCTATATCTATTACTTCTGCTGCTGGTTTTTTAGGTAATCCTGGCATATCTATTATTCCTCCTGCCATTACGATTACAAATCCCGCTCCTACTGCTAATTTTAATTCATCTATTTTTACTGTAAATCCAGTAGGTCTTCCTAATAATGCTGGATTATCAGAAATTGATTTTTGTGTTTTTGACATACAAATTGGTAAGTGGTTTAATCCTTCTGCTGCTATTGTATCGAATACTTTTTTAGTTTTCTTATCAAATACAACACCGTCTGCTCCATAGATTTCTGTACATACTTTTTCTATTTTTTCTTTGATTGTTAAATCATCTGAGTAGAAATAATCAAATGGAGTTGTATTGTTTTCTATAGCTTTTTTAACTTTTTCAGCTAAATCTTTTCCACCTTCTCCACCTTTTGCCCATA
>JAGYHM010000055.1 GCA_018457305.1 Fusobacterium sp.
TAGATATGATATTTTAAAAAAATTTAATAAAAATATTTTAGGGAAAAATTAAAAAATAATATAATTCTTATTAAAAATTTTTCCTTGTAAATAATCATAAATTAGATTATACTACTTTAATAGTAATAATATTATAAAGAGCTTAATATTAGGAGGAAAAAATGAATAAGAAAATGGAAATGATTTTAGAATTTTTTGGAGATGCACACACACCAGTTGCAGTTTCAACAGTAAGTAAAGATATGCCAAAGGTAAGATTTATGTCTTTTAAAATGCTTGAGGGAGATAAGCTTTACTTTATGACAGCAAAATCAAAAAATACTTATAAAGAACTTGTGGAAAATAACAATATTGAAATTTGTTCTTTGCCAAGTGAAAAGAAAGAATGGGTAAGAGCAAATGGAAAAGTTGAGTTTGTAAGAGATATTGAATTAAACAAAAAGGCATTTGAAATATTACCTTTATTAGAAAAGGCTTACCAAAATCCAGAAAATGAAGAAATTGCTTTATTTTATATAGATGAAATAAAAGCTACAAAATATTCTATGGGTGCACCAGCAGAAGAATTATAGAAATAAAATTAGGGATAGACACTAAATCTATCCCTTTTAAATTTCTAAATTTTATTTTTTTAAAATAAATGTGTGAAGCCTAATGAAATTACAGAATCATAAAATTTAGAATTTCCTATTCCACGATATTTTGCATCTACAATTAAATCATCATAAATAAAATATCCAAGTCCTGCATAGAAACTTAAACTTCCTCTTCCTCTATTATTTCCACTAATTCTTTTATTTATTATATTATACTCAATTCTTGTTCCAAGTCTAAATTTATCAAAATAATCAAATCTTGTAAGACCTACACCATAAGTTAAAAAACTTTTATCTTCTTTTTTACTATATTTTTGTTTAGTATTCTTTCCATTTACATAAATATAAAAATTTTTCTTATATAATTTCCCATATTCTAAAGTATAAGAATATTCTCTTTTTTCTACATTTTTTGCTTGTGAATAACCAAAACTTCCAGTAAAAATATTATCTTTATATTTATACGAAACATAATTATCTAAGGCATAATCTCTTGTTTTATATATATCTTTTTTGTCTTTATATCTTTGATAAGCAACTGTAATCCCAGCTCTTATATGAGGAAATGCCGTAAAATTACTTACAGTTCCTAATAAAAATCCTCTTGAATTATATTTTCTACTATTTCCAGCAAAGCCTTCAACTATTTGTGTACTTCCACTTTGTTTATCAAAGCCTAGTTCACTGTTTATAATGCTCTCTCTCATCATTTCTAATCCTCTATTCCCATAAATTTCAGATTTAAAAACTTGTGAGTAAGAAATAATAGAAACATATAAACAAAAAATAAAAGTTAAAATTTTTTTCATTATATAATCTCCCAATTTTTTATTTTTTTAATTTATTTATTATCTCTTTTTTCCAAAAATTCTTAAAATATATAAGAATAGATTTATGAAATCTAAGTATAATTGTAAAGCTCCAATTATTCCATATTTTTCTATTGCTTCAGTATTTTCTCCATCATCATTAGCAAATTGATATGCCATTTTTTTAATTCTATTTACATCAAAAGCAATAAGTCCAGTGAAAATTACTACACCTAAAATTGTTTGAATCCAATATAACGGACCTACTCCAATAAATATATTTATTACTGCCATTATAATAAGAGAAATAAGACCTATCATTAAAAATCTTCTATATTGACTTAAATCTTCTTGAGTTGTATAACCAAAAACTGACATTACTATAAATATTGTAAGTGTAATTCCCAGTGCATATAAAATTGAAAGTGGGTCATACATCAAGCCAACACCTGTCATAGTTAAACCTGTAAGCATTGAATAAGCAAAGAAAATTATTCTTGCTGTTCCACTAGATATTTTATTTATACCAAAACTTAATCCTAATACTGTTCCAATTTGTGCAAAAGCTAAAATTGTAAAGTTGTTTACAATTACATTTAACATTTGAGGTGCATAGAAAAATATTCCAAGTACAACCCCTATTGTTAATAATATTCCTATCACCATATTTAAAAATACTTTTCTTAAAAAATTATTCATTTGCCTTAAATCAACATCAACTTCATTGTAATACATTTTTTACCTCCATAATTAAAAAAATTCTCTTTTCTTATTTTACAAAACTTTATAGCATAATGCAAGATTATTTATTTTTCGTTGACCAATTTTTATAATGCTTATATAATATATTATAAAAAAGAATAATAAATACAAGGAGATATTATGAAAATTGCCGTGTTTGATTCAGGAATAGGAGGCTTATCTGTTCTTCATTTAGCACTGAAAAAATTACCAAATGAAAATTTTATATATTTTGCTGACAAAGATAATGTTCCCTATGGAACAAAATCAAAAAAAGAAATTTTAAAATATGTTGATACTGCTGTTGATTTTATGTTAAAACAAAATATTAAAGCAATAGTTGTGGCTTGTAATACAGCAACAAGTGCAGCAATCAAAGAAATTAGAGAAAAATATAAAGATACTATAATAATCGGAATGGAGCCAGCAGTAAAAAAAGCCGTTGACTTATACCCAGATAAAAAAGTTTTGGTAATTGCGACCCCTTTGACTGTTAAGGGTGAAAAAATGAATAAGTTAATTTCTAAGTTTGATAAAAATAATTTAGTGAATTTAATTTCTTTGCCAAAGTTAGTTGAATTTGCAGAAAATAAAATTTTTAATTCAGAAGAAGTAAAAAAATATTTAGAAGATGAATTTAAAGATATAAATTTTGATGAATATTCTTCTATTGTCTTGGGTTGTACTCATTTTAATTATTTTAAGAAAATTTTAAGAGATATTTTACCTAAACATATAAAATTTTTAGATGGAAACGAAGGAACAATAAATAAATTAAAATTTGAATTAGAACAAAAAAAATTATTAAAAAACAAAGAAATAAAATCTAATGAAGTTGAATATTTCTATTCAGGAAGAAAAGTTAATTTAAAAGAAGAACTAGAAACATTAGAATATTATTTGAGAAAACTAGATGATATTTTTGAAATTTAATATTTTGATAAAAATAAATAAATTCTATGAAATTTGACAATATTTTTAAAAAGATATATAATATACATATATAGTTTAGTATTATTCTAAATTAAAAAAATAATTTAATTTTATAGGAGGTTTATTTAATGAAAAAAATATTAGAAGTATTAGATAAGAAAGTTAATTTTGAAAGTGCAAGTGCACATTGTGATGTTCCTTGTGGTATATATGATCCAATTTCAGCTCAAATAGCAGCACTTACTGTTGTTAGAATGACTGATTTATTAGAAGAACATTTTAAAACTGGGGAAATGTCTGCAGAATTTATGAATCGTGCATCTCGTCTTGTAGCAAACAAAGAAAAACATGCAGAAGAAGTTAAACATGATATTAGAGTTATCTGGGGAGATTTCATAAAACCTGAACATACAGAAAAATATCCACAATTAAATTCAATTGTTCATTCAATAATGAAACTTGGTTCTGAAACTAAGCAACATGTTAGCAGAGAACATGCAGTTCAATTAGTAGAAAAAGTTAATGAATTTGCAGAAATTTTCTGGGCAATAAAAGGAATGGAAACTGTTAAGGCAAAAGCTCCTTATGCTCCAGCTTTAGAATTAGTTTACAGAAAAATTTAATAGCTTATGTTAAAGATTATTAAGATTACTGGAGATAGTATGCTTAATAAATATAAAGATGGTGATTTTGTTTTAATTCTAAAATCACCTCTTTTTAAATATTTATTAAAAGAAGAAAGAGATGTAGTTTTTTTTAAAAAACCTTACGGTATTATGATAAAGGCTATTGATAAAATTGATAAAAAAAAGAAAACTTTAGACTTAAAAGGACTTAATGAAAAAAGTATATCAAAAGAACTCTTAAAAAATATTCCTTATGATGATATAATAGGTGTTGTAATAAAAAAATTTAGTTAGGGGAAACTGCGGTTTACTTCGTAAACCTGTTTCCTTTTCTCTGCGAGGCTTGGGGCAAAGCCCCAAACCCCAGAAATTATCTTAGTAAAATTTAATTAAATTTTTTTAGGGGGAGAGGCGACGCCCCCGCGTCGCATTAGGGCGAGCAGACTGTTAAGTCGTAGCGAGCCAATAATAATTTTTAAAAGATAAGAGGTTTAATTTAAAATGATAGAAATAAGAAGAGAAGCCTTAGGCTTATACAGAACAAATTGCTATGTTCTAATTAAAGAAAATAAATCTATAATAATTGACCCGGGGTTTTCTCCTGAAATTATTGAAACAATGTTTGATGGAACAAAACCTTTGGCAATTTTATTAACTCACGGACACATAGACCATGTAAATGCAGTAAAATTTTTACATAATAAATATAATATTCCAATTTATATGAGCAAAAAAGATGATGCAGTTTTAAAGCAAACTACACCTGCACCTGATGGCTATGTTAGAGATTTTGAATGTGAGTATTTTGATTTAAAAGAGGGAAATTTAAGTATTGATATTTTTGATTTTGAAATCATTGAAACACCGGGACACACAGAGGGAAGTTTGTTAATTCGTTATGAAAATAATCTTTTTACTGGAGATACTTTATTTAAAGGTACAATAGGAAGAACAGATATTTTTAGTTCAGATCCAAAAAAAATGCAAGAAAGTATAAATAAAATAAAAAAATTAAATCCAGATTACATTGTTTATCCAGGACATTCAGAAAGCACAACTTTAAAAGATGAATTTTTATATAATCCATTTTATATTTATTCATAATTATTTGGGGAGAAATCCCTAATTTTTTTTATTATAAAATATTAAAAAGGGAGACAGCATTCTCTGCTAGACTTGGGACTCTTCCCCAAACTCTCAAAATAAAAAACTAAATTATAATTTTTTTAGATATTAAAAAAGCCACGAAAAATTTCGTGGCTTAATTTTTATTTCTTATTGTGCTTCTGGTTTTACTTCTGCTTCTTCAGAATAATCTAAACTAGCAAGTCTTTTATATTGTCTCCATCTTTTTTGTGCTTCTTTTTGATTTTCTTCAAATAATAATTTTGCTGCTTCTGGTTTAGATTTACTTAAAGTTTGATATCTAACTTCTCCCAATAAGTATTCTTCATATTTTTCCCATTTAGGTTCTCTTGAATCTAATTTTAAAGGATTTTTTCCAATTTTTTCTAAAGAAGGATTATATCTAAATATTGGCCAGTATCCACATTCAGTTGCAAGTTTCATCTCTGTTTGTGACTTTGCCATACCTTTTTTAATACCATGATTTATACAAGGTGAATATGCAATTATAATTGATGGACCTTGATGTGCTTCTGCCTCTTTTACAGCATTTATAAATTGCTGTTGACTTGCTCCCATAGAAACTTGTGCTACATAAATATGTCCATAAGACATTGCAATAGCTGCTAAATCTTTTTTCTTCATAGCTTTTCCTGCTGCTGCAAATTTTGCAACTGCTCCTGTTGGTGTTGCCTTTGATGCTTGTCCTCCAGTATTTGAATAAACTTCTGTATCTAATACTAAAATATTTACATCTTCTTTAGCTGCAAGTACATGGTCAAGTCCACCGTAACCTATATCATAAGCCCATCCATCTCCACCAATTATCCATTGAGATTTTTTAATTAAATATTGTTTTAAATCTAAAATCTCTTTTGCATAATCAGCTTCTAAATTTTCTAATTTTGGAACTATTAAATCTCTTAATTCTCTTGTTCTTGCAGAAAATTGTCTATTCTCTATCCAATCTGTAAATAAAGTTTTTAAATCTTCATCTACATTTTCAAGATTATTTTCCATAACAGTTTGTATTCTATCTCTCAATGCTTCAACTGCAACATGCATTCCAAAACCATACTCTGCATTGTCTTCAAACAGTGATGATGCCCAAGCTGGTCCATCTCCCATAGCATTTGTAGTATATGGAGTTGAAGGTGCTGAACCTGAATAAATTGAAGAACATCCAGTTGCATTTGCTATCATCATTCTATCTCCATATAACTGTGTAATTAATTTTATATACGGAGTTTCTCCACAACCAGGACAGGCTCCATGAAATTCAAATAATGGTTTTACAAATTGAGAACCTTTAACTGTTTCAATTGACATTAAATCACTTCTATATTCTACATGATTAAATAAATAATCAGCTTTTTCATCTTGTTTATCTTCTAAAGATTTTTCTATTGGTTCCATAAGTAATGCTTTCCCAGGTGCAGGACATACATTTGCACAAGAACCACAACCAACACAATCCAATGTTGAAACTTGTATTCTATATTGTAAATTATCTAAGCCTCTTCCTTTTGCTTCTTGTGTAGAAATCTCTAACGGAGAAGCCTTAACTTCTTCTTCACTAATTAAAAATGGTCTTATAACCGCATGAGGACAAACATAAGAACACTGATTACATTGAATACACTTATCAACGTCCCATATAGGTACTTCAACTGCTACTCCTCTTTTTTCAAAAGCTGAAGTTCCGTTTTCAAATGTTCCATCTTCATAGTTAAGAAAAGATGAAACTGGTAAATCATAACCTTTTATTGCATTTATTGGTTTAGCTATATTTTTTACAAAATCTGTTGGCTCTGGTGCTCCCAGTGAAATTGAAGAACAACCTCCACTACAAGAACAAGCCACAGATTTATTTTCATCTACTTCTTTAACTTCTAAATCTGCCCAACTTGGATCTACTTCTATTTCTACAAGTTCATTTGCTCCTCTATCAATAGCATCATAGTTTAATTGAACTATGTCATCTCCTTTTTTAGCATACGATTTTTTAGCATAATCTTTCATATATTGTTGTGCCTCTTCAAAAGGAATAATTTCTGCTAATTTAAAGAATGCAGCTTGCATTATAGTATTTGTTCTTTGTCCTAAACCAATTTCTTGTGCTAATTCAGTTGCATTAATAATAAATAATCTTGCATTATTTTTTGCCAAGTCTCTTTTTACATTATTTGGAATTTTCTCTAATGCCTCTTCTTTAGTCCAAACACAATTTAGTAAAAATTTTCCACCTTCTTTAAGTCCAGAAGTCATATCATATTGTGTTAAATATGCTGGAACCGAACAAGCAACAAAAGTAGGTTTAGAAATCAAATAAGTTGATTTTATTGGATTTTTTCCAAATCTTAAATGAGACCTTGTTACTCCACCTGATTTTTTTGAATCATAAGCAAAATAGCCCTGAGCATACAAAGGAGTCTTATCTCCTATTATTTTTATTGAATTTTTATTAGCTCCTACTGTACCATCTGCTCCTAAGCCATAAAACAGACAAGATTTTGTAGTCTCATCTTCAAGTGATAAAGTTTCTCCTACTTCCAATGAAGTAAAAGTTACATCATCAACTATTCCAACTGTAAATCTATCTTTTGGCTCTTCTTTTTTTAAATTTTCATAAACTGCTAAAATTTGAGCAGGAGTTGTATCTTTTGAAGATAAACCATATCTTCCTCCAACAACTATAGGAGTATTTTCTTTTCCGTAAAATAAAGTTTTTATATCTTGAAGTAAAGGTTCTCCAAGTGAACCAGGCTCTTTTGTTCTATCTAAAACAGATATTTTTTTAACTGTTTTAGGTAACACATCTAAGAAATATTTTTCAGAAAATGGTCTAAATAAGTGTACTGAAAGTAGACCAACTTTTTCTCCTTTAGAAATTAAATAGTCTACAACTTCTTGTGCCGTTTCACAAACTGAACCCATTGCTACAATTATTCTTT
>JAGYHM010000056.1 GCA_018457305.1 Fusobacterium sp.
ACAGGTGTAAGTATTTCTTTGATTACTATATATGATATGGTAAAATCTATTGATCGTTCTTTACTTATATCAGATATTAAATTAGAATATAAAAATGGTGGTAAAAGTGGGGAGTTTATAAGAAAGTAGGGGAATTATGTTAGATTTATATAATAGAAAAGTTGAGTATGTTCGTCTGTCGGTAACCGATAGATGTAATTTAAGATGTATCTATTGTATGCCAGAAAATAATTGCTTTTTTGATGAAGAAAAACTTTTATCATTTGATGAATATAAAAGATTATTAGAATTTTTCAAAAAATTAGGAATAAATAAAGTCAAACTTACTGGTGGAGAACCCCTTATAAGAGAAGGAATAATTGACTTTATTGAAAGTTTAAAAAAAGATAGTAAATTTAAAAGTGTAACAATTACAACAAACGGACTAAATTTAGATAGACATTGGAAGAGATTAAAAGATATTGGTATAGACGGAATAAACATATCTTTAGATAGTTTAGACGAAGCTAATTATAAAAAAATTACTAGAGGTGGAAACTTAAAAAAAGTTTTACAAAATATAGATATGATTTTAAAAGATAATTATCAAAATCTTAAAATAAATATAATTCCAATTAGAAATATAAACGAGCATGAAATTTTAGATTTTGTAGAATTGGCAAAAAATTTAAAAATAGCAGTTAGATTTATTGAACTTATGCCAATCGGTGAAGCAAGTAAGTTAGGTGGAATTACAAGAGAAGAAATAGTTAAAAAATTAACTGATAAATATGGTGAACCTATTAAAACTATAAATAAAGGAAATGGACCAGCGGATTATATTACTTTTAATGATTTTAAAGGAAATATAGGTTTTATAGATGCTGTAAATCATAAATTTTGTAGTACATGTAATAGAATTAGAATAGATTCACTAGGAAATATACTTTTATGTCTCCACCATCATAATAAAATTTCTTCAAAAGATTTTTTAGATGGAAAAATAAATGAAGATGAATTTTTAGGTTTGATGACGAATAAAATTTACTATAAACCGAAAGAAAATACATTTTTAAATAAAACACAGACAGATACTAATATGAACAGAATAGGAGGATAAATGGGGACATTAGTTGGAATAAATATAAGTCCTAAAAAAGGAACAGTAAAAACTTCTATTGAAGAAGGAATTTTAA
Source organism: Fusobacterium sp. (assembly GCA_018457305.1). The sequence goes on from JAGYHM010000056.1 coordinate 1,176, forward strand.
TTGAAGATTTTGGGCTTAAAGATGATGCACATGCTGGTAAATGGCACAGACAAGTTAGTTTACTAGCTTATGAAAGTTTTTCAAAATTTAAAGATGAAATTAAAATAGAATTGAAACACGGAGTATTTGGAGAGAACCTTTTGATAGGTGGAATAGATAATTTATCTAAAATAAAAATAGGTGCAATAATTCAAGTAAATGAATGTGTTTTAGAAGTTACTCAAATAGGAAAAACTTGTCATCACGGATGTGAAATTCGTGATATAGTAGGGAAATGCATAATGCCAGTGGAAGGAATTTTCACAAAAGTTTTAAAAGGTGGCGTTATAAAAGTAGGAGATGAAGTATGTATAAAGTAGTTATAATAACAGTCAGTGATAGTTCATATTATGAAAATAAAAAAGATTTATCAGGACCACAAATTAAAGAATTTTTAGAAGAAAGGGGGTATGATATTTGTAATTTAGAAGTAGTGCCAGATGAGAAAGATAAAATTTCAAAATTATTAGTTGAAATATCAGATTCAAATAAAGTAGATTTGATATTAACTACTGGTGGAACAGGCTTTAATGAGAGAGATGTTACTCCAGAAGCAACTATGGCTGTAATTGAAAAATATGCTCCGGGATTTGGAGAGCTTATGAGAATGAAAAGTTTTGAAATTACTAAAAATGCTATTTTATCAAGAGAAGCTGCAGGAATAAGAAAAAAGACTTTAATTATAAATTTACCTGGAAGTCCAAAAGCAGCTATAGAAAATTTATCATTTATAGTTGACTCTTTAGGGCACGGCTTAAAAATGTTGAGTAATCAAAAAAATGATTGTGGGAATATGAATCATCTAAGATAAAAAATATAAATTATACAGGAGAGTGAGTTATGTTCAAAAAGAGTAGAAAATCATTAAGTGGTATAGTAGTTTTATTTTTGTTATTAGTTTTGGTTGCAGTTAGTACTTATTTTATTCCTGGTGGAGAATACGCTAGAATTAAAGCAGCTAACGGAAGAACTATTGTAGATGCAACAAGTTTTAAATTTGTTGAATCTAATCCTATAGGAATATTTGATTTCTTCAAAACAATTCCAAAAGGACTTAAACAAGCAGCAATGCTTATAATTATGATATCTTTAATAGGAAGTTCTATTAAAATTGTTGAAAGTACAAACTCAATAAGAGCATTTATCTATTATTTAAAAAATAAAATTGGTGAAAAAAATAGTTATTTAATTTTAATATTGATTTCTATTTTCTTTGGTATGCTTGGAACATTCCCAGGAATGTTAGAAGCAGTTATACCATTTATTCCTTTATGTATAGGAATAGCTTTATCTTTAGGCTATGATATGTTGGTTGGAATAAGTATGTCGCTTGTTCCTATTGCTATCGGTTGGGGCTGTGGAGTAACTAATCCTTGGACTACTGGAATAGGACAATCTTTAGCTGAATTACCAATGTTTTCTGGGCTTGGATATAGATTTGTTATATTTGTAATTCTTATGCTTTTAACATTGGTGTATACAGTTTCTTATGCAAATAAAATAAAAAATGACCCAACAAAAAGTATAATTTATGGAAAAGATTTATCTCATTTAGAATACGATTCTGAAGAAATAAAAATTACAGGAAGACACACAGCGGTTTTAGTTATTTTTATAGCTACTATATTTGCAGTTGTATTTGGAGCTTTAAAATTAAAATGGAATATGATAGATATGTCAGCTGCCTATATAATTGGTGGAATTTTATGTGGAATTGCATTTGGTTATTCTGCAAATGAAATTTCTGAAAAGTTTATAGAAGGTGGAAAAGGAATGTTTATAGCTACATTCGCAATAGGAATGGCTAGGGGAGTTTCTGTTTTGATGACAGAAGCACATATAATAGATACTGTTGTATATTCTACTGCATCTATTCTTAAAGGAAACTCAGCATATATAAATTCAATTTGTATGTTTATTATGCAAACTATTACAAACTTCTTTGTTCCATCAGGAAGTGGGCAAGCAGTTGTAACTTTACCAATATTATTACCAGTTGCAGACTTAATAGGACTAAACAGACAAATTGCTATATTAGCATTCCAATTTGGAGATGGATTTAGTAATTTAATGTATCCAACAGTAGGAGCATTGATTGCTGTTTTAGCTTATTCAAAAATAACTTTTGGAGAATGGATGAGATATATCTATAAATTTATGGTACTTGTAATGCTTATATCTATTATTGCATTAGTAGTAGCAGTAAAAATAAATTTCTCTTAAGAAAAAATAAAATAAAAAATAGAAAAAGGGTGGCTATATTTAATTGTCGCCCTTTCTCTAAAGAGATAAAAAATTATTAAATAAAGGAGGACATAATTATTAAAACTAATAAATTAAAAGATAAATTTTTATTTGTTTTTTATTCTTTATTTGGTATATTTATGTTTTTTATTCCAATAACAATAGGGGGAAGAAAATCTATCCCCCTTGACCATATTCTAATTGTAGTTAAAAAGATACCTAACTACAATCTTATTTTTGGGACATTTATGGTAGTTACAGGCATAATATATAGTATAATAAAAAAAAGTTATAAGGCATCAAAAGTAAGTCTGGTGTTTTTTTTATTAAAAATGTTTGCTGTTATTTTTTTATTTATGTATCTTAGTAAGAGAGGACCTGAAAGACTATTTCAGGAAGATATGTTACCACTGATTTGGGACAAAATAATGGCTCCAGTTGCAACTATTGTGCCAATAGGTTCGGTATTTTTAACATTTTTTATAGGCTTTGGTCTTATGGAATTTTTGGGAGTTTTTATGGAGCCAATTATGAATCCATTATTCAAAACACCCGGTCGTTCAGCAATAGATGCAGTAGCTTCATTAGTTGGAAGTTGTTCTTTAGGAATAATAATAACTAATAATGCTTATATACAAGATAAATATACAGGAAAAGAAGCTGCAATAGTAGCAACAGGATTTTTAACTGTATCTGCAACATTTTTATTGATAGTAGCTAAAATATTAAATATAGTTGAATATTGGAATTTTTATTTTTTTACAACTGTTTTAATAAATTTATTAGTAACTGCAATTACTGCAAGAATATATCCACTTAAAAATAAAACACAAAAATATTATTCAGGAAAAGATAAATATAAAAATGAAAAAGTAAAAATAAGTTTTTCTTATGCCTTTAATGAGGGAATGAAAATTTTTAAAGCTGCTCCATCTTTAATAACTTTACTTAAAAGTAATTTTAAGGAAGGATTTAAAATGGCTCTTAGTTTTACTCCTATGCTTTTATCGGTTGGGATGTTAGGGCTAATTATAACAGAATATACTCCAATTTTTGATGTTTTAGCTTATATATTTTATCCTTTTACATTCATTACAAAGACACCAGAAGCATTTATTACAGCAAAAGCATTATCTCTTAGTGTAGCAGAAATGTTACTCCCTTCATCACTTGTTATACAAGCACCTTTGACAGTAAGAATGTTAGTTGGAATTGTAAGTGTTACAGAAATATTATTTTTATCTGCATCAATTCCTTTTATTATGGAAAGTAAAATTCCAATTTCACTTGGAGAATGTTTGATTATTTGGTTTCAAAGAGTTGCAATAAGTATTTTAATTACTATGCCGATTTTACATTTTGTGTTTTAAGGTATAAAATATAAAAAAATTAAAGTTGAGGAGTTGATTAAAAATTAAATTAAAAAATTATCTACTAATAATTATATTGTTAAGTTTATTTTTATTAACTGCCTGCAATAAATCAAAAAATGATAGAAAAGAAATTTTTATATCTGCTGCTTCATCTTTAACTAATGTTATAGATAAAGTAAAAGAAGAATATGAAAAAGAAAATAAAGATATCGTTGTAAGAACAAATTATGCTGGCTCTGGGACTTTACAAGTTCAAATTGAAGAAGGAGCCCCAGTTGATTTATTTATTTCTGCATCTAATAAGCAGATGAATATTTTAGAGAGTAAAAATTTAATTTCAAAAGATAATAGAATTTCTTTGTTAAAAAATAAAGTTGTTTTAATCGTACCTAAAAATTATAAATTAAAATTAGAAAATTTTGAAGATGTTTTAAAAAATGAAGTAAAAAAAATTGCAATAGCTGAGCCTCAATATGTTCCAATAGGGCAGTATAGTGAGGAGATTTTTTCAAATTTAAAAATTTGGGAAAAAGTAAAAGAAAAAATGATTACCTCTCAAAATGTTAGACAAAGTCTAGATTGGGTTGTAACAGGAAATGTTGATTGTGCCACTGTTTATCAAACAGATGCGTATATGGAAAAAGAAAAGGTGAGTATAGTTGCACAAGCACCTGAAAATACTTACAAAAAAATTTCTTATCCCTTGGCAATTATAAAAAATAGTGAAAATAAAGAAGAAGTGAAGAATTTTTATGAATTTTTAAATTCTGCAAAAGCAAAAGAAATTTTTAAAAAATATGGATTTGTGGTGAATGACTAATGATATTATTGAGCCCTTTATATATTTCTATAAAAACTGCTATATTATCAACGATAATAACATTTTTTTTAGGAATATATTTAGCAAATTTTGTAAAAAAAATTAAAAGATTTAGGAGTTTTTTTGATGCTCTTTTTACACTTCCAATGGTTTTGCCTCCGACGGTAATAGGATTTATTTTATTACTTATTTTAGGAGCAAATGGACCTTTGGAATTTTTGTATGAAAAATATAATTTTCAAATAGTATTTTCATATACAGCGACAGTAATTTCAGCAGTTGTTGTAAGTTTACCTCTAATGTATAGGACAGCTCTTAGTTCATTTTTACAAATTGATGAGGAATATATTCAAGCAGCACGAACATTAGGATTGAGTGAGTATAAAATTTTTTGGAAAATAATTTTTCCACTTTCTAAAGAGGGTTTAATAGCAGGTATGGTTTTATCTTTTACAAGAGCTTTGGGAGAGTTTGGAGCAACGATTATGATTTCAGGAAATATTGTTGGAAAAACTCAGACAATATCTACTGCAATTTATACGGCTGTTCAATCTGGTCAAAAAGATTTAGCATTTCAGTGGTCTTTAATTGTTATATGTATAAGTCTTTTATCAATTATTGCTTTAAGTTTTGTAACAAAAAATAAGTATAGGTAAAATTTTTTATTTAGGGTGAGGCGACGGGACTCCGTCGCACTAGCGAGCAGAGCATTAGCTCGGGCGAGCCAAAAAATAAATATAAATAAAAGAGGCTAATATGTTAATTGATATAAATATTAAGAAAAAATTGCATAATTTTGATTTGGAAATTGCTTTTAGTATGAATAATGGAATACTGGCAGTTATTGGAGAATCTGGGAGTGGGAAGTCAATGTTGTTGAAATCCATTGCTGGAATAGAAAATATAGATGCTGGTTATGTCAATATTGATAGTAAAATTTTTTTTGATGATAAAAAAAACATAAATATTCCCGTGAAAGATAGGAGAATAGGCTATTTATTTCAAAGTTATGCTCTGTTTCCCCATTTAACAGTTATTGAAAATATTATGTTAGTAATTAAATCTAAAAATAAGATAGATAAAAAAAATAAGGCAGAAAGTTTGCTTAAAAAATTCAAAATTTTATCTTTGGCTAACAAATTTCCTGATAAAATTTCTGGGGGTGAGAAACAAAGAGTTGCTTTAGCTAGAATATTAGCAACAGAGCCAGACATATTATTATTAGATGAGCCTTTTTCTGCACTAGATACAAATTTAAAATGGGAAATTGAATATGATTTAATAAATTTTTTAAAAGAGTATAAGAAGCCGACTATTTTTGTTACTCACGACATGAATGAGGCTTTAAGAGTGGGAGAAAAAATTTTAGTTTTATCAAAAGGGAAAAGAGTAGATTTTGGACTTAAAAATGAAATTTTATCTAGTCCAAATAATTTGGAAACTGCTAAATTTATGGGTTTAAAAAACTTTATAAAAATAAAAAATAATAAAAATTTAATAAAAGATTTTAATATTTCAGAAAAATATTCTTATATGGTTTTAGATTCTAAAAAATTTTCTTTTGATAAATTAGAAGAAAATATTAAGTTAAAAGTTAAGTTTAGAAATTTTATAGAAGACAGTCAACATTATATTTTTATGTTTGAAAGTATAGAATACAAGAATACATTATTGACAGTTGAAATAGCCAGAGATATTTCAAAAGATAAAATAAAAGATATTCTTTCTCTCTTTAAATCGGAAAAAGAATTATTTATTTACTATCCGAAAGATAAAATTTTATTATTTTAAAAAATAAATCACCAACACTAACGCTGGTGATTTTTAATTTATATTTTTTATTTTTTTCTAACTTCAAAATCAAGTTCTAATTTTTCTCCGTATCTTAATTT
>JAGYHM010000057.1 GCA_018457305.1 Fusobacterium sp.
GCGTAGTTTCTTGTGTATCTCCTACTTGTGTTGTTCCATCTTTTTCACTTGCTTTGTAACTTAAGTCTAGTCCATTTTCTAATGTTGTCTTAGTTGTGCTATTATTCTCAACTAATTTAGTTGCTAATGTATCTTTATTTAAATCAACTTCAAATTTCTTACCTTTTGTTCCATCTGTTCTATCAGCTGCTGGTGTTACTGTTAATCCTAATGCTGTTGCTGTTGCTGTTGCTGTAACATCTTCTACTGATTTTGCATCTTTTGCTAAGTCAGAAACTACTTTTAATTGATCTTCTGTTGCTGCTTGACCTGATACTGGAGTTGATGTTACTGGATCCCATGTTGTATTTGTTAAGCCTTTAACTACTCCTGTTTCTCCATCTAATTCAACTTTTCCTACTTTTCCTTTTCCAGTAGTTCCATCTAATGTTACTTGTTTAGCTGCATCTGTTCCTAATGTTACTTTATCATTTAATTTGATATCGTAAGTATCTTTACCATCTACAGTAGTTTTTTTAGCTAATAAGTTTCCATCCGAATTATATGCTGGGTCTACTCCTGCTGCTGTTCCACCATTTACTGTTACTATTGTTCCAGCTTTTTTAAGTTTTTCTCTTATTGCTTCAGATAATGCTACTTTGAATTTTCTATTATCTGTTGTATTAGGATCTGTAACTGCTGGTGTAACATCAATTTCATTTGCTGTTCCCTCTACAACTTCTCTTGATTTTTCTGCTAATGAAGATAAATCAACTGTTTTATCAGCTTCACCATTATTTTGTTTAATAGTTAATGTATTGTTAGCTAAAGTTGCTTCTGTAACTTTTGTATCTTTTAAGCCTGTTACAGTTGCAGTAGTTCCATCTCCATGTGTTAATGTTGCAGTTCCAGTTCCATCATCAGCATAAGTAGCCGCTCCTGAAGTTACATGCATATCTTTAACATTTACAACATATTCTTTTCCACCAGCTGTATTTATTCCAGTGCTTGTTACACTTTCTACATTTGCTCCTTTTACTACTGAACTATGTTTAGCTGCACTATTTAATTTAGTTTTTGCTGCATCACTTAAGTCGTATTTAACTTCCCCATTAGCTGCTACTGTTGCAACTGTATCAGTTCCATTTTTAAAATCTAATCCTGTACTTAATGGAGTTGATTGTTCATTTGCTCCATTAGCTTTATATTTTAGATTTAATCCACCTTCTAATGTTGTTTTAGTTGTGCTATTATTCTCAACTAATTTAGTTGCTAATGTATCTTTATTTAAATCAACTTCAAATGCTTTTCCTTTAGTTTCATTTGCTGGTCTATCTGCTGCTGCTGATACTGTTAATCCTGCTTCTGTTGCTGCTGTTGTTGCAGTTACTTTTTCTTCTGATTTTGTATCATCTACATAGTCTTTAACTTTTTTAAGTTGAGCTACGTTTACTGCATCTGTATCTTCTGACCCTGCTGCTACATTTATTATTTGTCTTGTTCTATTATATTGACCATCTGATCCTACTGATACTGCTGCCTTTGTTGCTTGCCAAGTTCTATCTGTTGAAGTTGATGCTGCATTAGTTGTAATATCCCAACCTTTACTTCCTTTTGCTCTATTTGCTAATGATGCTTGTCCTAAAGCTACTGCTCCATCGTAGTCAGCATTATTTTTTTCAACTTTCGCTAAATGACCTATAGCTACAGATGCTTCAGAAGTTGCTGCTGCTCCATTACCCATAGCAACTGCGTCTTGTTGTGTTGCTGTAGTATCTTTGCCAATTGCTATTGCATTATTTCCTGTCGCACCATCGTTATTAAAGTTTCCGCCACCTGTTGAATTAACACTGAAATAATGATTTTTAGCTTTTTCTGCTACCATATATAATTGAGAACCATTTATAGCATCTGTTGAAGTTGCAGAAATTTCTCCTGCTGCAACATTTTGTATTCTTCTTTCTTTACCAGCTGACCCCACTGATACTGCTCCGTCTGCTGTTGCTCCTGCAAAACCAGTATAAGTTGTTCCAGCTACTGTTGCACTATTTACAGTTCCTTTATTTCCTGCTGTTGTTGTTGTTCCATCAGTTAGAGTTATAGTTTTTTTCTTAATCATAATAGGTACTTCTGTTTGTACTATATTTCCTTGTGCATCTTTTGAAAGTACAATTTTAGTAAGAAGTTTTCCATTTCTATCTCTTTTTTGTTCTTCAGCTTCTGTTACAGTTGAAACTTTATTTTTAGTTCCTACTGCTGCACCTTCTGCTACTGTTGAATGAGTTCCTAAATAAACTGAATTATCTACTTCAGCTTTTACTTCATTACCCATAACAAAAGCATTTTTAGTTCTTTGAGTTGGATCATCTTTTCCTGCTTCTTTACCTATTATATTATCACTACCCACACCATAAGAACCATCAGCATATACTTTATTTTGAACTCCTAAAGAGCCTGCTTTATCTCCATAAATTTCACTTCCAGTTCCAACAGTTGCAGAGTGATTTCCTTTAACATAAGCTTCTTTACCTATAGCTATAGAATCAAGCCCATATTTTTCTGTTGTAAGACCATCCACTACTTCACTATCTACTTCAGCCTTATACCCAATAGCTATTGAGTTCATACCTTTTGCTAGATTATTTTCGTAGTTTGATCCTAAAATTGCTTTTCTTTCAGGAGCTGTTAAAACTTCTTTTTTATCTCCAGCTAAACGAGTAACTGACTCTGTCTTAAATTTATTTACATTATCTATTTTATCTTTTGCAATCAATAAATCTCTTATCAATACATTCTTTTGATCATCAGTGATTTGAGTATTTTTAATTGCAGCTATTCTTTCATCTAATTTTGCTTTTAATGCTGCTGCATCATTATATGAACCAGTTAAGTTAATATCAGTTGAACCTTCATACTTAGTGTTAGCAACGGCTTGTCTAGCAAGATTGTTCATTTCACTGTTAAGACTTCCTTCATATTCAGCAACAATTGCATCGATAACTTGAGTTTTATCTATAATTTCTCTGTCAGTATAAATATTTTCAACTTTAACACGAATTGCATCTTCTTCTTTTGCTCTATCAAGCATTCTTATAACTTCACGATATTCTTCTGGAGTTAATTCATTTGCCTCAGTAGAAGCATCAGCTGTTACAGTTGTTCCAGTTTCATCTATCATTCCAGTTGCAGGTGTTTTATAACGCTTAAACTGCATTCCATTTACTATTTCATCACCTAATGCTTTCAACGCTTTCGCTTTATCTGTTCCTGCTTTTTTAATTGCATTAGTTTCTAATTCGTTAACCTTGTCTACTAAACTTTGTATAGCATTGGTATCAATTTGTTCTCCAGCTTTTTTTCTTGCTTCAATACTTAATAATTGGAATTTAAGCCCAACATATTCTTTATATGCATTCTTTTCATCAATGTAATTTAATACTTTTTGAGCATCTCCACCATCAACATAGTTTACTGAAACATAAGAAATTTTTCTTTTTTCTTTAGCTGAATCTGCCATGTCCATTCTATCTTCTAAAGTTTTTAACTGTGCAACGTTAACTGCATCTGTTGCCAAACGACCAGAAGCCAAGTTTACAATACGACGCTCTTGTCCTTTTGCACCAACAGATAAAATACCTGTGTTTTTATTTGCAGGGATTGAGAACGCCCCTCTTGCAACCCAACCTGGTTTATCTAATTCATCTGTGTCATAATCTGTAAGTGAATGAGATCCTAACGACATTGAATTTTTAAGAGTTGATTTTGCTTTATATCCAATAGCCATTGATTGTTCAGCATCTGTTTTAGCTCCTGTACCTAATGCCATTGAATCTTTTTGTAACGACGCTGCCCCAACACCTATAGCTAGTGAGTTTCTTGCTTTACCATCAACATAAGCCATAGACCCAACTGCTAATGAGTTTGACCCCGCTGCAAATGATGCTGACCCTATACCAACTGCATTATCTCCACTTGCCACAACATGGTAACCAACACCTACTGCTCCTTTATTAGCTCTTTCTTTAGTATGTTTATATTTTGCTTCTTGTTCTGCAACAGTTCCCTCTGGCATATCTGCTGTTGCATTATCATTTAAAATTCTTTCATAAAGTGGTTTATAGTCTGTAACTGTATTTCCATCTTGATCTTTATATATAATGCTTCCATCAGCTTGAATTTCTTTAGTCAATACCAATTTTTTCTCTGCATCAGTGCTAACATAATCATTTTTAACTTTTTTACTAACAAATACAGGATTCCCTTGTGAATCAACAACTGCTTTTAAATCAAATTCAATAATTTCATTTCCATCTTCATCATAAGCTATATGTTGAGCAGCTTTAGTTTCTTTTATTTGTTCGTTTCCTGAATTAAACTTTACTTCGTCATCTTTTTGATAATGACCCACAACATTTGTTTTGTGTTCATCTACAAGATTTTTAAGTCTTTTATCTGGGTCAATATCTCTTCTTTCAATCATATATTTATAGTATGTTGAATAATCTTTGTAATTTTGATCTTCTATGGCAGCATTGGCAGAAACTCCTTCTCCAATAGCTATTGAACCTTCTCCAACCGCTTTAGCTTCGTTACCAAAAGCATTTGACCCAACTTTAGTTGATTCTGCTTTATTACCTACTGCTAATGTATTTGTTGCAAAAGCTCTTGATTCTTTACCTATCGCTGTTGCGCCAACTGCGTCAGAGTCAACATAAGTATGAATACCCATAGCAGTTGAATCTTCTGCTAAGGCAAACGAAAGTGTCCCTATCGCTGTTGACCCTTCTTTAGCTGCAACTGTTCTTGAACCCATAGCAATAGCTGCATCTCCACCTGCATATGTTGGAGAGTAAATAGTTGCACTTCTAATTAGGTATTTGTTTTTAAATTGACCAGAACCATCATAACCCAAAGCCCCATTCATGAACTTTCCTTTTTTATCTATGACCGCTTGATCTGTAACTTCGCTTTCCAAATCCCCAGCTAACCATTTTTCACTTAACTTTGTCCAAGTAGCGTTAGAGCCTTTTTTTCTAAATACTATGTTTTTTCCGTTATCAATATAATCAAATTCCCATTTCTCATAATCTATATCTTTATTGTCAGAAAAAGTTTCTACAATTGTTTTAATCGGTAATCTATCTTTACCTAATCTAATATTATCTTTTAAGTCATCAGATCCAATAGCAATAGTTGCATATTCCGCTGCTACAACATCCCCACCTAAAGCTACTGATTGTTTTCCACGAGCTTGTGCCATATTTCCAACAGCAGTTGCTTGACCCTGCATAGCAAGTGATTTTGCACCAACAGCTATTGCTCCACGATAATCAATATCGCTAGAATCTACATCAGTATTTGGACCTGTTTTAGCTAAATAACCTAAAGCTACTGAATTTAGGGCATATGCTTGTGCACCTTTGGCTATCGCTACCGAATGCTGACCATTAGCATGTGATTGCATACCAACCGCTACTGCTCCATAACCAGTTGAAACATCATCTCCTGACCAACCTTTTCCAATAGCTATCGAATCATTACTAAGTCCTTGGTCTTTAGCTTTCACTCCATTTTCATCGTTCGCATCTGCATCTGCACCTCTTGTAATATCTTTTACATCTCCTGCTCCATTTATAACTAATGCTCCTGCATAAGCAACTCCCGAGCTTAAAAGACCAGAAATCATAAATGCAACTAACATAGCTTGGCTAAACGAAATCTTCCTCTTAATAATCCTTTTTAAATAACTTTCATTTTCTTTTAGATTTTTCATAAATACCTCCACAGTTAGTTAAACACTAACTTTTATTTAAAAATTTTTTTATATTTTTAAATTTTGTTTTCTTAAAATTTTCTGTTTTTTTAACTTTTTTCACTTTTTTATACACTCATACAGTCAATTTCTTTCTTTAAATTACCTCCTTTTCCAAAAACTATTTCTTCAATTTTTCTCTTAACTATCAATGTAAAAACTACCCCCCCCCCCCGAATTTTTTTTACTAAATTTCTTTCAAGACTTTGAAAGTTTTCGGTCGAGTTGTGATAGTTTTAGAAAGTTTTTGTTTTCTATATATTATATAAAATGATACTATACTTTATATATTTTGTAAAGGTTTTTTTCTACTGTCTTGTATTTTTAACTGAATTATTTTTTGATTTTTTCTTTCATAATTTTTTATATTTTTTAAATTTTTATTTATTCTCTATTATATAGGGGAGTAGTGAGGGATTTCTTTAATTTTTTTTATTTTTTGATTTTTTTATTATATAAATTTTATATTTTTATTATATATAATTTATATTTTTTTACTATATTTTTATTACACCATTATTATTTTTTTTGTTATATTTTTATCTCTTATTCATTCCCACCTCCTAATTTATCTCTTAAAAAAGGTAGTAAAGACCTAGTTAAAATTATTCTTCTCTTGCATAAGCTATATTCAATAATTTCTCCCTCGTCTAAAATTTCATACCAAATTGTCTTGCTCACTCCAAAAAAATCTACAAGTTTTTTTACTGAAGTAAATTCTCCTAATTGATCTATCAGCATGCTTTCTATATATCTTTCGTAATCATTTTTAGGTAGCATATTGAAAAAAATGTTGCTGTATTTTTCTGTTTGCGACAAAATACTTTCAACAAAAATATCATTTTTTGAAAAATCTAAGTTGTCTAAAAAATCTGCCACATAGTATTCTGCTCTATGGTATTTTTGTTTTTTCCTGATTTTTTCATTTTTCACAATTGCATAAACATAAGATAAACTTATTCCAAAAATTTCACTAATCCTATTTGCAGTAGCATATTCTCCAGTAATTTCTATTATTTTTTCTTTGAAAACGCTATTTTTAAATACTTGACTTTTCATTTCTCCTCCTTCTATTTTGTCCCTCACTATCTCTTTATTAAAATATCAATTTCCCTTGACAAAGCAAGTAAAATAATGTATCTTCTAATTAGTAAAATATATTAAAATAATTTTTTGTAAGGAGGATGATTATGCAAGATTTTGCTAAATTTTTAGAAGAAAATAAAAAAAATATCATAAAATTAGCAAAAAAAAATGCTAAATATGATAAAAACGGTTCTCCTATGTTATCAAAAAAAGAAGTTGAAGAAGATAAATGTTGGGATGAAGTTTATAAAGAAATATAATATTTACATATTGATGATTTAAATTTAATTGAAACAAGTTTTTTAGAATATTATTTTAATTCTGAAAAGTTTTATGAAGGTGTGTAATTATGATGTTAGAAGATTTTGGAAAAATGGTAGAACCTATGCCTAAAAATGCACCATGTTATAATTTAAGAGCTATTATTAAATACTGTGATGAAAAAAATATATCAACTGAAGATTTAACAAAAAAAGAATTAAAACAATTTGAACTTCCACCTGAAAAAGTTCCAGTTAATCTTTAATATAAAATAGAGCCAAATGGCTTTTTTTTTATATAACCTAACCACCCCGCCCTGTGGGCACCCCTCCACGGGAGGGGGAATTATAATTTGATTTTTATTTTCAGGGTTTGGGGGTGTACTCTACCACCC
>JAGYHM010000058.1 GCA_018457305.1 Fusobacterium sp.
CAAATTTGACTTCAACAAATTCAATGGTTTTTTAGGCAAAATAAAAGATGCACTTCCTGTTGCTTGCGAATCTGTTCTTGTGTAACGAACCAATTTATGAGCATCTGTTGCTACAAATGTTATGTTTTCAGGAGAAAATTCGCAAAAAACACCATTCATCATTGGACGCAAATCATCAGAACCTGTTGCAAACAACGTTTTATTGATTGCGTTAGAAACAATATCTCCCGAAAGAACAATGGAATTTCCATTTTCCAACGTTGGGAATTTAGGGAATTCATCGCCATTAAAACCAACCATTTTTGATTTTCCGTTATCGTAACCAATTTCAATCGCAAATGTTGTTGTGTTTACAACAAATGAACAAGGTTGATCTGGTAAATTCTTTAAAATATCCAACAATAATTTTGCTGGAATAGCAATTTTTCCTTCTTCAGTTGCTTCCACATCCATTGATGTAAGCATTGTTGTTTCTATATCTGACGCAGAAACCGTTAATCTGTCATCTTTAATTTCGAATAGGAAATTATCTAATATTGGTAAAGTATTGCTAGTGCTTAAAACACCAGAAATAGACTGTAAATGTTTAAGTAATGTTGTACTTGAAATAACAAAGTTCATTGGACTCTAAAATTTATTTATCCAAAACTATTAAATTAAGATTTTACTTCGCTCATTTTTCCTGTCGAATTATAGAAAGTTATTAACAAGATTTTAATATTTATACGATAATTCCCCTTTCTAATCACCAAAAGAACGATAAGAATAAAAAACAAACCACTAGATATAAGTGTATTACAAAAAAAAATCACAACTTCTTAGAAACTGTGATTTTTAAATTTATACTTCGGAATGAAATGTCTAATTTGCCATTTCACTCATAAACTTAATCCGCATTAAGCGAAGTTCTTCTTCGGAATAATCTCCTTCAAATTCATCGTATGCTTCATTTAAGTCGTCTGTTTCTGCTTCCGAAAAATATTCATAAATTTCTTCTTGCACGTCTTCGTCCATTACATCATCAATGTAATAATTGATATTGATTTTCGTACCAGATTGCACAATTGCTTCAATTTCATCAATTATTTCTTCCATTGTTTTTCCTTGTGATTTCGCAATATCTTCCAAAGAACGCTTTCTATCAATATTTTGAATCATCTGAACTTTTAATCCCGATTTATTTACCAAAGATTTTACTACTACATCTTGTGGACGTTCAATATTGTTTTCTTCTACATATTCTTTGATTAGACGAACAAAAGGAGCTCCATAACGAGCAGCTTTCCCTGTTCCAACTCCTTGAATATTTGTCAATTCATCAATAGAAGTAGGATATTGAAAACACATATCTTTCAAAGACGGTTCTTGGAAAATTACAAATGGAGGAATGTTTTTTTCTCTAGAAATTCGTTTTCGTAAATCCAATAGTAATTGGTATAATTCTTCATCAATTACATCTCCTTTTCCTCCACCAACTACAACATCAGCATCTTCGCTAATAGAAAAACTTCTTTCTTTGGCAAGTGTAAAAGATTTTGGATTTTTCAAAAATTCGTGTCCTGCTTCGGTTAATTTCAACACTCCATACGTTTCAATATCTTTAGAAACCAAGCCACTAACTGTAACTTGTCGAATTACAGCATTCCAAAAGTGTTCGTCTTTTTCTTTTCCAATTCCAAAATTTGGCAATAAATCGTGTTTATAATTTTTGATTTCTGCAGTAACCTTTCCTGTAAGGAAAGAACAATAATGTTTTGCTCTCTGCATTTCTTTCAAATCTCTAATTGCCGACAACAAATCAAACACATATTGCTGACCTTCCATTTTTTCTTTTGACAGCATCCAAACCTGCGTGATAAGGAAGTGCATTAATGCCATTAACCACAAGTAATTCTGCTAATTCTTCTACTTTCTTTCTACTTAAACAATAGATAATTCCGCTCTTTCCTTTTTTTCCTCGTATGTAAGAAATGATTTGTTTTTCAACTTCTTTTTTCGTATAAATTTGATAAAATAAATTTCACATTGGAAACTTGATTTAATTCTTTATTTTCATTTGCTAAATCTATTGCATCTTGACTTATATCTAAACCTAAAATTTTAGAATTTTCTAATTCTTTTGCCAGTGCTATTGAAATTGCTCCACTACCTGTTCCAATATCTAAAATATTTATATCTTCTTTATTTTTATCTTTTTCAAGCATTAAATTTTTAACTTGCTCTACCAAAATTTCTGTATCAGATCTCGGGATTAAGGCTCTTTCATCAGTTTTAAAAGGATAGCCATAAAATTCCCATTCTCCTAAAATATATTGCAGAGGCTTTCTTTCTTTTCCTCTTGCCATAATATTTTTTCTAATTTTATCTTTAATTTCTTCTGAAATTTCTCTTGCCATATTAAAACTCAACATATTTTTATTTACTTTTAAAGCATCAGCAAAAATATATTCTGTATCTAATTTTGGACTAGAAATTCCACATTTTTTTAAAAATTCAATAGACTTATTAAAAATTTCTAAATTTTCACTTTTAAAATCTTTTTTTTCTTTTTTTACTTCATCAAATTTTTTATTTTTTTTTGTCATAAGTTTTAAATAAGATTTAATTTCATCTTTTTCTTTTTCTTCCAAATTTCTTTCGTGATAAATATAAAGAGAAATCCTATCTAAATTTAAAACATAGGAAACTAATTTTTCTGCTTCTAATCTTGGTTTTGAAAAAGAGTATTTTTGCAAATACTCTTCTACGAATTTTAATATTTGTAATAAGTTCATTTTATAATCCTTTTAATAAAATAATTTATTTTTGGCGTCCCACGCTACGCTGGACGCCTTACGGGACGGCGTGCCGTCCACGCACTAAAAAACCTTTAAGAATATAGTTTTTAATTTTTTGGTTTTATGTGGGGTTTGGGGCACAGCCCCAAGCCTCGCAGAGAGGGGAAACAGTGAGCGTAAGCGAACGCAGTTTCCCTTTCTGTAAATAAATTAAAAAATTTTTAATCTTCGTTAGAAGCAGATAAAAGTTCTGCTTGGCTAAATGTAATTAGTGCATCAATCATTTCATCTATATCTCCATCTAAAAATGAATCTAATTGATGAACAGTTAATTTAATTCTATGGTCTGTAATTCTTCCTTGTGGGAAATTATATGTTCTAATTTTTTCTGCTCTATCTCCAGTACCAACTTGTAATCTTCTTTCACTTTCAACTTCACTTCTTTGTTTTTCACATTCCATTTCAAAAAGTTTTGAAGCCAAATGCTTCATTGCCTTCTCTCTATTTTTTAATTGGGATCTTTCATCTTGACATTGAACTATAACTCCAGTTGGCAAGTGAGTAATTCTAACAGCAGAGTCAGTCATGTTAACGTGTTGTCCTCCTGCTCCACCAGAACGATATGTATCTATTTTTAAATCTTTTGGATCAATTTTAACTTCAGCAACATCTTCTATTTCTGGTAAGACTGCAACAGTTGCAGTAGATGTGTGGATTCTTCCAGATGATTCAGTTTCAGGAACTCTTTGAACTCTATGAACTCCAGATTCAAATTTTAATCTTGAATACGCTCCCTCTCCGATTATTGTAAAGGCAACTTCTTTTATTCCACCAAGTCCACTTGCTTCTTGTTTTTCAATTGTTTCAACTTTCCATTTTCTTCTTTCAGCATATCTTGAATACATTCTAAATAAATCTGCTGCAAATAGAGCTGCCTCATCTCCACCAGCTCCACCTCTTATTTCAACAATAACATTTTTGTCATCATTTTTATCTTTTGGTAATAATAAAATCCTTAACTCTGCCTCTATTTTAGGTAAAGTTTCTTCTAATTCTTTTAATTCTTCGTGTAACATTTCTCTCATGTCAGAATCTTTTTCAGTTTTCAAACTTTCTTTTGCAAAGTCTAATTCTTCTGAATATTTTTTGTATTCTTTATATTTTTCAACTATTCCACTAATTTCATTTATTGCCTTGTTATATTCAATCATTTTTTTAGAATCTGAAAGTACTTCCTCAGAAACTAATTCTTTGTTTAGTTCCTTATATCTTTCAACAACCTCTTCTAATTTATTAAACATTTTTTCATCTCCTCATTAAAATCTATAAAATTTACATTTTATTATAACATAAAAATTTTATTTTATAAAAATATTATCTTAAATTTTATTAAATTTTTTATTTAGAAGAAGATTATAAATTTATTTTAAAAAATATGATATAATGATAAAAATAAAATAAATTTAATTTTAGGAGTTTATTTCTTATGGGAAAAATAATTTTTTTTACTGGTGGAGCAAGAAGTGGAAAAAGTAAATTTGCTGAGGAGTATGCAGAAAATTTAAAATATTCTGATAAAATTTATATTGCCACTGCTATTGCTTTTGATAATGAAATGAAAGATAGAGTTTCAAAGCATATAAAAAGACGAGGAAATTCTTGGACTACTATTGAAGCATATAAAAATTTAGTTGCCGAAACTAAAAATAAAATTCAAAATAAGAATGGAGTAATTCTTTTTGATTGTATTACAAATATGGTAACTAATCAGATGATTATGGATAAAGAAATAGATTGGGACAAAATTTCAACGGAAGAAGTAAATAAAATTGAAAAAAATATAATTGCTGAAACTAAAAATTTTTTAGAATTTTTAAAAACAACAACTTATGATACTATATTCGTAACAAACGAATTAGGTATGGGTTTAGTTCCTGATTATCCTTTGGGAAGATATTTCAGAGATATTTGTGGAAATGTAAATCAACTTGTTGCTAAAAATTCTGATGAGGCTTATTTAGTTGTTTCTGGAATTAAAGTTAAAATTAAATAAAAAAACTTGGGGGAAACTGCGTTCGCTCTGCTCACTGTTTCTCTCTCTGCGAGGCTTGGGGCTACGCCCCAAACCCCTAAAGATTTTAAAAATTAATTTTTTAAAGGGGGAGGCGATGCCCCCGCGTCGCTCAAAGGCGAGGCAGTCTACGACTGCATCTAAGAACGCTCTAAAATTGCTTCGCAATTAAGAGCCTCTAAGACAGTTTATTAGCTCGTGGCGAGCCAAAAATAAATATATAATGGAGGAAGAATGAAAGGATTTTTATTACTAATGTCTTTTATGACAAGATTATATGTACCAAAAGTAGAATACAACGAAGAAAGATTAGGAAAAAGCATGAAATTTTTTCCATTAGTAGGATTTATTATAGGGTTAATTTTAGTTCTTATAACTTTAATAGCAAATGTTCTTACAGGAAGTATATTAGTTTCAATTCTTTTAATGATAATTGCAGAAGTTGTTATCACAGGTGGAATACATTTAGATGGACTAGCCGATACTTTTGATGGAATTTTTTCTTACAGAAGTAAACAAAAAATGTTAGAGATAATGAAAGATTCAAGAGTGGGAACTAATGGAGCACTAGCTTTAATAATTTATTTTATGTTAAAATTTTTCTTAATTTATGAAATTTCACATAACTCTACGGTTTTGAATTTATTATATTTAATTTTAACTTTTCCTGTAATTGCAAGATTATCTTCTGTTGTAAGTTGTGCTTCTGCACCTTATGCAAGAGCGAGTGGAATGGGGAAAGCTTTTGTTGATAATACAAAATTTAAAGAAGTTTTAAGTTCTTTTTTATTAACAATATATTTGTTGCTATTTTCTATATTTTTATTAAAAGGACGTTTTATACACGATTTAATAACAAATACGACTTTATTTTATATTGTGAATTTTTTAGTTTTACTTATTATATTTCCAATAATGATTATGTTAGTATCATTTTTAATTTCAAAATTGATGATAAGAAAAATTGGAGGAATTACTGGTGATACATTGGGAGCAGTTTTAAAACTTTCAGAAATTTTATACTTATTACTGTATTTAATATCTACAAATTTAATTGGAAATTATTTGTGTTGGTAAAAGATTATGGGAAGACTTATTCTTATTAGACACGGACAGACTGAAATGAATAAACAAAAATTATATTTTGGGAAATTAAATCCTAAATTAAATAATTTGGGAATAGAGCAGGCTCAAAATGCTAAAAAATATTTAGAAGAAATAAAAGAAAAAATTTCTTATGATTTAGTTTATTCTAGTCCTTTGCTTAGGGCAAAAGAAACAGCAGAAATTTGTAATTACTTAGAAAAAAATATTATCTTTGATAAAAATTTAGAAGAACTTAATTTTGGAATTTTTGAGGGCTTAACTTATAAAGAAATTTTAGAAAAATTTCCGAATGAAGCAAAAAAAATGGAAAATTCTTGGCTGAATTATAACTATGAAACTGGAGAAAGTCCAAAAGAAATGTATGAAAGAGTAATTAACTTTGTTGAAAATTTAGATTTTTCTAAAAATATTTTGATTGTTTCTCATTGGGGAGTTATAAATTCTATATTAAGCCATTTTCTTTCAAAGGAGTTAGAAGCTTATTGGAAATTTTCTGTTAGAAACGGTGGGGTTGCCATTTTAAATGGAGATAAAAATTTTTGTTTTTTAGAAAAACTAATTTAAAACAAAGGGGCGACTGCGTCCCTTCGGGACTGTCGCCCACTCTCGTTGGGGGGCGCCCCCCCCCCCCCCCCCCTAATTTTTTTTTTTTAAATTTATTTTTTTTTTGCTTGGGGTCGTCTTTGCGTCCACGGTGTAGTCCGTTATGTGCGCTTCGTCGGCAGCGTCCCCGGTGTGTTTGCGCCAGGTT
>JAGYHM010000059.1 GCA_018457305.1 Fusobacterium sp.
ATTATTAACTGTTGGCACATCAATATCTGCATAAAGTGTTCCGTCTTGTTTAGTCTTAATAGTTGCATTATCAACTTTTACATCGTATTTTATAGTTGATTTTGTTCCATCACTTTCAACATTAACTGTTGTTCCTGTTCCATCTGCAAATACTACTTCATCATAAGGATTTACAAAATCTTTAAATGTTTCTGTGTCTCCGTTTTTAGCTGATAAATTCCATCCAGTATTTAATACATCTCCAACTGTCGCTGCTTTATGTTTATCTGCATCACTAATTGTTGGAGTATCAACTTTTTGAGTAGTTGGACTTACCACAGGAGTAATGTTATGAGTTAAACCTGTAATACTTCCATATGTTGGAGCTCCTCCCTGTGTAGTAGCTGGTGTAGATAAATCAATATTTTTCTTTAAGTCAAATTTAACTTCTCCATTATCTCCTACACTAGCAACTGTATTTGTTCCATTTGTAAAGTCTAAGCCATCTTTTAATGAAGTTGTTTTACCATTTGCTCCATTTGCTTTGTAAGTTAAGTCTAATCCTTCTTCTAATGCTGTCTTTGCTTTGTTTTCTGTGTCTGGTGCTGTTGGATCTGCTACCATTGCTTTTGCTAATTCATCTTTATCTAAACTAACTGTCCATTCTTTATCAATATCTGATGCTGGGTCTGTAGTTTCTGATACTGTTAGACCTACTGCTTGAGCCTTAGCATCTGCTAACACTGTTTCTACTGATTTTTCTTTTGCTATAGTTACTACTTTATTTAAGTCTGATACATTTACTCCATTATTTGGTTTAGTTTTTGCTGTTTCTTCTAGTTGTGTCGCAAAATCTTTTTCTGTTGTTGCTTCAGGGATTACACTTTTAACTCCAGCTAGTTCTACTGGCTCTGTTCCCTTAGACAATGTTATAGAATTTTCTCCAAATGTTGCCTTCGCTCCAGCTTTTTTACCTACTGAATTAGCCAGTAAGTCTGCCTTAGTTGCAACAGTAAATACTTTTCCATCTCTTGTGATAGAAATATTTTGTCCATCTTTGAATGTTACAGTTTCTCCAGTTTTTACTAATTCTTCTGCTCCATCATTTGCTTTTACTTTGAAGCCAGAATTATTTATTGCATCTGCCACAGCTTTAGCTGTTACTAAGTTTTCTTTATTAGCTTCAGGTACAGATACAGTTCCATCTGTTGTATTTGGTGTCAAAGCTATTGTCTTAGCTTTAATTGCTTTTGTATTTGGATCTATTTCTAAAGTTTTATCATCAACTTTAGCTTTTACTGTATATTTTGTTCCTGCTGCTCCAGCTACTCCTTCAAGTTCTAAGCTTACTCCATCTCCTGCTTTTACTGTTTCTGTTGATGCTGCTGTTGCTGGTGTTTGAACTGCTACTACCTTGACATCTTCTACTAAATTTCCATCAACTTTTGCTATTGTCTTAGCATTAGGATCTTTTGAAGCTTCTCCTGTTGCTGCATCATATTCTTTCCAACTACCATCAGCTAACTTAACATAATTTACATTATCTTTTGTTCCAACTAATTTTGTTGTGTTGTTATCTACAGCTATATCAAATGTTACTTTGTTTACTTTGTTGTTTACATCTGTTGTAACTCTCGCTGTTGTTCCATCTCCATCCACAAAGTTTACTGTATCATATGCTTTTACAAAATCTACTCCTGTTCCATTACCTTCTAAATTCCATCCTGCATTTAATACATCACTTACTGTCGCTACATTATTTTTAATATCATTAAGATTTGTTGGTGCAGTTCTTGAAACTTCTGTTACTGCTGGATTGCTTGCTACTCCTTCTGCCCCTGGTAAGTTACTTGCTATATTTTTAACAAGCTTAGCATTTTGTCCTTTTGCTTGAATTTTTAATTCTTCATCAGAAACACTAACCTCGGTAACTGGTGAAGGTTTAGTAGTTGTATCAGTCCCTTCTGGTAATTCTCCAGTATGTGGATCAAGTTCTGTATTTTCTGGATATACTTTTCCTGATTTAGATACAACATAATGCTCTCCATCTTTTGCAGGTGCTGGGTAATATTTACCATTGATTTTAACTAATTTTTGTTTAGTCTCTCCATCTTCTTTAATATATTCAAATGGCCCTTCTTCAAGTGAACCACCAATTCCTGCTACTCCGTCTTTTCCATCTACACCATCACGACCTGGTGTTCCCGGTTCTCCCTTTGGTCCTGCTGGACCAGTTTCTCCTTGATCTCCTTTGTCGCCCTTTTCACCTTTTGCTCCTGGGGCTCCATCTTGACCGGCTTCGCCTTTAGGTCCTTGTGGGCCTACTGGGCCTTGAGCTCCATCTTGACCGGCTTCACCTTTAGGTCCTTGTGGACCGGCTGGACCTTGAGCTCCATCTTGACCAGCTTCACCTTTAGGTCCTTGTGGACCTGCTGGGCCTTGAGCTCCATCTTGACCAGCTTCGCCTTTAGGTCCTTGTGGACCGGCTGGACCTTGGGCTCCATCTTGACCGGCTTCGCCTTTATCTCCCTTAGGGCCTTTGAACTCTGGATCATTTTTAATACTATCTTTATCTAACTCAACAAGAACTATTTCTTTTCCATCATGAGTTTTTTTTGTTGCTTTTATTCCATAACCAAAATCTAAACGAACATCTCTTTGTGTAATACCTAGATCTCCACCATAATTCCAAGCACTATCTTTATTTGAAGTATTTGCAGCCCAGAACATAGGAAGGGCATTATCAATATATTCTCTAGTTTTTTTAAGTTGAGCAACGTTTACTGCATCTGTATCTTGTGTTCCTGCTGCTACATTTATTATTTGTCTCGTTCTATTTAATACAGGGTCTTTTGAATTACTTCCCACTGATACTGCTGCTCTTGTTGCCTGCCAAGTTCTGTCTGTTGCTGTTGATGCTGCATTAGTTGTTATATCCCAACCTTTGCTTCCTTTTGCTCTATTTGCTAGTGAGGCTTGTCCTAAGGCTACCGCTCCATCATATACACTAGGATTATCTTGGGGTCCTTCTTCTACTTTTGCTAAATGTCCTATCGCTGTTGATGCTTCTGAATTTGCTGATGCTGTATTTCCTATTGCTAACGAATCATTTTTTGGTGCTGTTGAGCCTTGACCTATTGCTATTGCATTATTCCCTGTTGCTCCTCTATTATCTTTGTTTGGAGTTCCTGTTGAATTTACAGAAACATAATGTAGTGTTGTATCGGTATCAGTGTCAATAAGATTTTTCCATGCTGTAATATCATCAGCACTTAAATTATCTCCATTTTTATTTGCTTTTGTTTTAAGTTGTGATACATTCACTCCATCTGTATCAACAGTACCAGGTGCAACACCTTCTAATTTTTTATCTCCAAAATTTACACCTGTATGTGTAGGTGTTAAAGTAATAATATTAGTACTATTTGGATCTAAATTATGTCCATTTCTATCTGGATTCAACTTTATTTTTCCAAATGTAGGTCTTTGCTTAATCCCAAATAAAATACTATCATTCGTTTTAAATGTTTCAATATTATCTCCAACAAAACGGTCATCTCCAACACCCCATCCATCATCTGTATGTAAATTGATAGTTTTTGCTACTTTTGTATTATATTCATGTGAGCCATTTTGATCTGCTACTAAAGTAAGATTTTTTGGTACAAGTGAAGTTCTTTGGTTAATGTAATCCTTGACTCCTTTTAACTGTGCAACATTTACTGCATCTGTATCTTCACGACCTGGTGCTAGATTAACTATTCTTCTTTGGAAATCACTTGCTCCAACAGATACTACTCCTATATTATTTCCTGCATCTATAGTAAAGGCATCATCTTTTAGTGAGTATGCATTTGCATTTAAAAGATTTTCATTATAATCTGTTCTTGATTTATATCCTAAGGCAACTGATTTTTCTAAAGTTGCTTTTGTTCCAACTCCCAATGCCATTGAGTTTTGTTTTAATACATTTGCACCTGTTCCCATTGCAACTGAATTATGTGCTCCTGTATCAACAAGTGCTAATGAACCTAAACCTATAGAGTTATCTCCATCAACAAAAGTTGCTGTTCCTATACCAACAGCACCCTTACCAGTAGAAAGTACTAAATGTCCTAAGGAAACTGCATGATCTTTTACTTTTCTAGTTTTTTTAATACTTTTATTCCCAATTTCAATATAAGATTTTCCACCCTCTACATAATTAAAATAATTTCCTTTTTGTCCTTTACTAGTATTTATTTGATTAAGGGCATTATCTAAATTAGGTATTCCATTTGAATTATTTTTTACTATATCTTTAAAGTCTCTCCAATTTGAAACCATACCATTTGCAACAACATTATCTCCTATTGCTAATGCACCATCTCCAACGGCTCTTGCATAGTTTCCATAAGCTGATGATTTTGCTCCCGATGATTCTGAATGGTTACCAACTGCCAAACCATTTTCAGCAAACGAACGAGCCTCTTCCCCAACTGCTATACCACCGTCTTCATCTGCAAATGAACGGAATCCCATTGCCGTTGAATTTTCTCCTAAAGCAAAGGCTAGGGTTCCCATAGAAGTAGATCCCTTTCCATAAGCTATAGAACGAGCCCCTATTGTGATTGCTCCTGGTGCATAGGCTAGTGTTGGTGAGTATTGTTTATTGTCAGCCCCCCAAAACTTTCCCTTAAACTGTGCTTCTGTCATTGCATCACCTAATTTAAAATTACCATCCGTACCAAAAATTTTATTTTTAGTTGCCTCACTTAATTGATCGATATAAACAGTATTGCCATCTTTATCTTCAGCAATATCATCTGATCCTATAGCAATAGAAGCCAAACCGTATGCAATAGAGTCATTCCCTATTGAAGTTGCTTGTTTTCCAGAATACATCTGATAACCTACAGACGTCCCTTGAGAACCTCTAATTTTTACATCATTCCCAATCGCTGTTGATCCTTTCATATTTTTATCTATATTCGCTCCCGATCCGATAGCAATAGATAGGTGTGATTTTACTGATGAATTTGCACCAATAGCTATTGAATCTTCTCTTATAACCGATGAACTTTTCCCTAGTGCTATTGAATTTTCTCTCGTAACACTTGCACTTGCTCCTAGTGCCATTGAATTTTCTCTCGTAACATTTGCTCTTGTTCCTAGTGCCATTGTATTATCATTAGAAACAGTTGCTTCTGTTCCTATTGCTATAGAGTTTGCAGAGCCTTCTGCTCCATTTTTTTTATTGACATGTGATTTTGTTCCTATTGCTATAGAGTCTGAACCTATAGCTCCTGATTCAGTTCCTATTGCTATTGCATTTACCGAACTAACAATAGATTCATTACCTAAAACTAAAGAATTATCTCCTTCTCCGTATGAACCTGAACCAACAACTATTGAACGACGACTTACAGCATTTGATTCTGAACCTATAGCAAGAGATTGAAAGCTTTTTGCCTCTGCTTTTTTTCCAATAGCAACTGCTTTTTCTGCAGACGCTAGAGCTTCTACCCCTAATGTAACTGAATCCTTTCCATAATTTTTATCATTATTTCCTACAACATACCACTCTTGAAAACCTCCCATTGCATCTCCAACTATTGCTCCTGTTGCTCTAGCTCTCGTTTGTCCAGCAGCTCTATCTTGTCCAGAATATGTTGTAATAGTTTTATTTGGAGCAGAAGCTCTTTCACCTGCTCCCATTCCTGAAAACATCTCTCTATTTAATTCCCCAGAAGCAATTAATTTTTTAAGGGCCTCTGCCTTTTCTTTTATTCTTTTTGCTTCTGCTTTTTCACTTTCAATTTGTTCAAGCTCTAAAGTATTTTGTTCATTTGATATATCTGCTGCAAATAAAGGTGTTGACATAAAAGTACCAGTCATTAAAAAAGTTATAACTGTTGCTTGAGTTACACTAACTTTTTTCTTTAAATTGCTTTTAATCCACTTTTCAACTTCCATTAAATTTTTATTAACCATACTTCCTCCAATTTTTACTTAATTATCTATTTTATTTCTTTACACTTTTAAAATTTCCCTTCTCAATTAAAACTATTTGTACTATTTTTTACCCCCCCCCCCATAAAAAAGAGGAGTTATATTCTCCACATTGTACCTTATTTTCTATTTTTTTTCAATCTTTTTTATTTATTTCTTTTTAGTTTCTTTGAATCATATTTGAAAAAAATTTTTTCAGTATAAATTTTAATCAAAAAGGGAGACCGCGTTCGCTACGCTCACTGTCTCCCCTCTCTACGAGGTTTGGGGCTCCGCCCCCAAACCCCGCACACAAAAAAACTCTAATTATAATTTTCTTAGATACAGATTGTTGGATTTTTAAGGCGAAGCCTTAAAGTAAAGTCGCCACCGCGACATAGTGCGAGCAGGGCTTTGCCCGTGGCGAGCCAAAAGTCAGATTATAATTTCCTTAGGTATAAAAAAAGGGAGATTTTATTTTCTCCCTTGCTAAAAATTACATTATTTCTTCTTCATTAAATATTTTAATATATTGTAATAATTCATTGTCTTTATAATTTCTATCAATCAATTTAAAACCATACTTTTCATAAAACCTTTTCAAATAATCAATATTTTTACACTCCAACATAACTATTCTTCCACCTAAACATTCTTGCCCTTTAAAAATTCTATCAAAGCAATATTTAATAATTTCATTTCCACTTATATTTATTGTATTTTTTATTAAAGAATTTTTACCTAGTTGTCCTATAAGAATTGTTGGAAATCTTTTTACTGTTTCTCCATTTGCTTTTGAACTAAAACCGTCTATACTTTTAATTTTTCTATTTGATAAATTATTAGGAATTTTCAAAACTTGAAGTGCTATTGTAAAATAGCCTAAAATTTGAAATTCATTTTTATCTTCATCATATATTAAAAAAGTTCTACTTTTACCTAACTTTTCAAAAATTATTGCTTTCTTCTTCAAAAAACTTTCTATATCTTCATCTTGTTCTGAAGAAAATAACGATAATAAACTTATAGTTTTTTCTTCTCCACAAATTTTAATTAAATTTTTTAACGAGATAATATTGACTTTAATTTTTCTTCACCTCGTTTAATATCATCTTCACTTATAAATTCTTTACCTATTTTTATACTTTTTGATTGAGAAGAAATAATTTTTTCAAATGATTTTATAGCTTTTTCACTATCTAACACAAATTCTTTATCAAATGATGTAGTTGCCATTACTTTTCCTCCTTTTTCTCTTAATACTATTGTAATTATACACCTATATTTAATAAATTACTAGAGTTTTATTTATTTCTTTTTAGTTATTTTAAATCATATTTGAAAAAATTTTTTCAGTATAAATTTTAATCAAAAAAAGAGAGAACATTTTTGTTCTCCCTTAAAATTTTGATTATTTTCTGATTCCTAATTTTGCTATTAGT
>JAGYHM010000002.1 GCA_018457305.1 Fusobacterium sp.
GCAACAGAGTGATCACCCTCTGCCTGTGCAGAAACACCACCTGTTACAGCAAATGCACCTGTTGCCCCAGCCTTATCTTTAATTCCACCTAAATTTCTTGTAGCATTTCCTGCTTTTTGTGTCATGGCAGGGTCATTAAAATGGAAGTAAGTGTCAATAGCTCCTTCTTCTAATTTATCTATTTTACCTTGCATTTTCCCTGAAACACCTGCAAGTTGTGAGCCATTAATCGCATCAGTTGAAGTTGGAGAAATTTCTCCAGCAGCAACATTTTTAATTTGTCGTTCGAAACCAACAGAACCAACAGAAACTTGGTCTCCCCCAGTGGAAGCATCAATATTTGTTCCACCTGCAAAGGCTTTTTGAGAACCAATTTGTCCACCATAAGAAAGTGTTTTCCCTGTTGGATTTCCATTTTCATCTAAAGACTGAATAGTTGCTTTTGGTACATACACTGCTTTTTTATCTGTTTTAGAACCTGCACCTATAGCAACGGAACCATCTTTATCAGCCGTAGAACCAACACCTAAAGCGGTTGTTGAGTTCCCACTTGCTTTTGCAAGCGTACCAAACGCAGTTGAAAGGTCTCCAGAAGCCATTGCACGAGTACCAACAGCTACAGTTGCATCTCCCGAAGCAGTTGTATCATTATACTCTCCTGCCTTAATAAGAACACCTGATAATTTTTTTAATTTAGCAACCGCATCTTTATTATATCTTGCAACATCATCTAAGTCATCACCACCAATAGCAATACTCGAACGTCCACTTGCATCTGTGTCTCCACCAACAGCAACTGATTGTGTCCCAGTAGCTTTAGCTTTTCTACCAATAGCTGTTGCTTGAGTTCCAGTAGCTATTGACTCATCCCCTACTGCGGTTGCATAATCTCCAGCTGTAGCAGTACCTTCAACAATGTGTCCATTAGGGGATAGACCTCCTGCTGCAACTTCGTTTTTAGCAAAAACAACTCTACCTGTCATAGCAAAAACAACAATTGTTGCAAGGCTTATACTAACCTTTCTCTTAAGCCATCTTTTCAATTCCTTTCCCAAATTACTACTTCCCATAATTCCTCCTAATTTAAGTTTTTTTTACTTAATAAAAATAATATCCATATAATTTTTTTATTACCAATTACAAAATTTCTTTCAATTTTTTACTTTTGAAAGAAAAATTAAAAAATTTATAATTTCCATAATGAAATCTTTTTTTCTGGTATATAAAAATATACCAAAGAAAATATATTTATTATATCATACATCTTATATAAAAGCTAGTACCCCCCCCCCCCATTTTTTCTTTACTTCCAGTAAAAAATATACTTTGAAGTCTTTTTTTAAGAATAAATTTTTATTTTTTGAAATTTTTATTTTTTTATTTAAAAATTTTTTTTAATTATAGTTTCCTTAAATAAAATAATTCCCCTCCCGTGGAAGAGGCCCGAAAGGGGGGGTGGTTATAATAAAGACCTCCCCGTCAGTCTACGACTGCCACGAACAATCTTATTTTTTTATGTTTAAGTAACTTATAACTTAATTTTTTTTAGAAAAAAAAATAATTCCCCTCCCGTGGAGGGGGCCCGAAGGGTGGGGTAGTTATATAAAAGACCACCCCGTCAGTCTACGACTGCCACCCCTCCAAAGGAGGGGAATAAAAATTTATTTGAAATTTTATTGACAATTAAAGAAGTGTACTGTAATATGTACATATAAAAGTGCAAAAGGAAGTGAAAAAAATGACAATAACAAATGTAACTAATTTAAGGAAAAATTTATTTTCATATTTAGATAATGCCATTGATTATAATGATGTTATCAATATAAATACCAAAAAAGGAAATGCCGTTATAATAAGTGAAAATGAGTATAATGGACTGTTAGAAAGTTTGTATTTATTGTCTAATCCAAATATAAGGGAAAGACTTGAAGAAGTTAAAAAAGCAAGTAAAGATGACTATGAGGTATTTGAATGGTAGAAACATATACAATAAAAATCTTTAAAAAAGCAAATAAAGATAAGGAAAAAATAAAACAATTTCCAGCATTAAAAAGAAATATTCAAAATTTATTGGGGTTAATAAAAATAAATCCTTTTCAAACTCCACCCCCTTACGAAACTTTAATTGGTGATTTAAAAGGTTACTATTCAAGGCGTATAAATAAACAACATAGACTAGTTTATGAAGTTATAGAAGAAGAAAAAACAATAAATATAATTAGTATGTGGACACATTATGAGTTTTAAAAAAGATAGCTAAATACTGTCTTTTAAGAGAGGAAGACCGCCGAAAACTTCCCCTTTTAAATTTGTGATACTTAATAGCAATTTTTACTTATTAACAAAATATAAAATCACTACCACAAGTATCAAAACTTTGCCTAAAATTAGAAGCAAATAAGACTGCCACGAACAATCTTATTTTTTTATGTTTTCAAAAATTAAAAAATGGGAAACTTTTAATAAGTTCCCCTTATAAAAATAAATTATTTTATAACAAACCAACTTCCAGCTCTTTTTGACCCCATTCTTTTGAGCAATTTTTTTTCTTGTAAAAATATAAATACCCTTTCTATTGTTCTTGTTGTTACTCCTAGAATTTTAGAAAGCTCCTTAGTTGTATAGTTTGGATTTTCTTCTAATAAGTCCAATACTCTTTTTTGTGTTTTATTTAAACCGACATTCAAACCGACATTCAAACCGACATTTATATTATTCATTTTAGATAATACTTCTTCATCAAAGGGTATAGTACAACGAATATAATTATTTTCTATTTCAAAAACATCACTTCCATATCTATCAACAATAGTTGGAACTCCATGACCTGTGTGCTCTGTTAATCCCATATTTAAAAATATTCTCATCAACGTCGTATTTCTAGGCTTACTTATTCCAGCCAAAAATTCTTTTTTACTCATTCCTTTTGGTAAACCACCATGTGAAAGTATCTCTAATCTATTTTTATACATTGATATTTGTGGTTCTGTTATCGTCCAATCATTATGTACAAAAGCATTTAAAATTGCCTCATTTACACTATCAAAATCAAATAAAAATAAATCTTTTCTTGGTCTTATTTTAGTATTCGTAATATTTATATTTTCTGCTATCAACCTATTTTTAATTTTTTCATAAACCGTTAATATACAACCATAACCATAATCTGTTCTTTCAGAAATTGAAGCCTTATTGTTTCCTCTAAATTTCACAAAAATTAGAGGAATGTTATTTTTATCAGATAGAAGTTCTGCCAATAAGTTATAATTCCCCTCAGCAGTTTTTAAATTAAAATTTGTTTCAAAAGATTTTTTATCAACATGATAACCTTTTTCTGTATAATAAATTTTTAACTCTCTAAAAGATAGATTTGACAAACTAGACTTTTTCTTTAACATATATTCTGTGTCAGTAAAATTCTGTTCATACCTAAACTTAATTTGTTCTTCTGTCATTCCTTTACAAGTTGTTCCTATTCTAATATGGCAACCACTTGATGAAAAGCCATATTTTTTCTGACAATAAATATTTTTCTTTCCTTTAGATATATTTATATGTATAATAATTTTCCCAGCTTCAAATCTTAACTCACAAACTATTTCATCTTGTGGATTTGGTTCAATTTGATTAGTTACAATATCAGAAATCTTTCTAAGAGTTTCATCTACTTTATCAACTCCAACTATTTCTCCATTATCACTAATTCCAACTAGAATAGTTCCTCCATCTGTATTTAAAAATGCAACTATTTCTTTACAAATTGTATCTGTATATTTTTCTTTTAATTCAAGATTTTCTGTTTCTATATACCTATCCACTACAACTCCTCCAAATTATCATCTCAAACTATTTTTAATACTTTTTTGTAAATTTTATAATTCTTATTTTACTCCAATAAATATTTTTTTCAATATTTTTTATTTTTTCCCACGATAAAATTCTTTAATATTCCACTTACCAACAAGTCCACAAATAAAAATTAAAACAATTTGAAATAATTGCTCTAAAAATTCTTTGGGTAGTGGAATTTCATAAAAAACTCCCGTTTTCCAATATTTTATAAGACTTGTCATATAGGCTAAAAAAGGCAAAAATAAAAATACCCACACACTAATTGGAAAAGTTAGTGGAATTACTCTGTGTAATAAAGTTTTATTTTCTTTTGTGATTTGCTTTGAAAGTTCCTGCATTTTTCTTTCAAAAGCTAAACTACTTTCCTTATCTGGTATCAGCTTTTCCCCTAAAGACAATAACTCATTTATTATATTAACTATCATAGCTCCCTCCTTTTAAAACAAAAAACTTTCCAATATTTCTTCTAGAAATTCAGCAAAATTTTCTGTATCTTCAAATTTCAAACTTTCTTCACTGCTTCCAAAAAAGCTCTCCAAAATAATATAAGAAATATCACTGTAATAAACTGCATAGCTCCCCCTTTCAAAAGGATTATCAACTTCAATAAAACCCTCTTTTCTTCTAATTTCTACTTCATATTTTTCTTTAATTTTTTCTAATAAATTTCTAGCAATATTTTTGGCAAATTTATCCCCTTCTCTTATTATTGCTTCACAGCCACCTGCTTCTATTTCTGCCGAATTAAAATGAAGTTCTATTATAAATTTAAAAGAAATTTTTCCCTTTAACTCGTAATCATAAATTTCTTCTAATAAATTTTTCATTTCTCTAGAATAAGAAGCATCACATTTTCTTTCAAAGACTATAATATTTTTACTTTTTTCTTGTATATTGTAAGCAACTTCTTTAAAAAATTCATATTCTGTTCTTTTTAAATATTCACTGTATGCTCCTTGTTTTTGAGAGTTATGCCCTATAACAATAGCAATTTTATTTTTAATTTCCATAAGCTCCTCCTTATTTTTTATAAAAACAAGGGAGCGTCCTCCCTTGCTGGATAATTTTATTATCTTAGTTTTCTATATAATATTTTATAGCTTCAAGTTCAACCTTTTTGAAAGCAATATTTTTAAGAGCATTTTCTCCCTTTTTAATTTGCTTTTCTATTTTTTCAATCCAAGCATCATAGCTTTCATAAACTCCATTTGCAAGCTCAACTTGATTTTCTTTTTGGCCTTGCACCTGTCTTAATGCTGCCTTGTCATTTTCTATCTCTTGAGCAACAAAGATTTCTCTTGCTATAGCCTTCTCCAATTTTTCTGAATAAGTTTTCATAATAAGTTTTTTTTCATTTTTTTCCATAGTTTTTTCCTCCTTGATTTTTTAAATTTTATTTTTCTTAAACTCGGCCTTGTTTATGCTCTAATCTTATAATATTTTTTCTGTCATTTCATTGGCTAGAATACCTAAAATACCTCTATGGAAAAATAATTAAAAAATAAAGCTTGACAGTTGAGCGTTCTTTCAACTATAATAGCGATATAAAAGTTGAAAAAACATTCAACTATTTAAAAGGAGAAAATTTATGAAAAATCTTAATTCTTGTGATTGTGATGTAATTGATAAGGAAATAATAGATAAAATTCAACCACAAATGTTAGATGAGAAAACTTTTAAAAATTTAGCAGCATTTTTTAAAGTTATCGGCAATGATACAAGAGTAAAAATTTTGTGGCTTTTAGATAAAAATGATATGTGTGTTTGTGATATTGCAGTTTTGTTAGATATGACAAAGTCAGCAGTATCTCATCAACTTAGCTCACTTAAAAAAGCTAATTTTGTGAAATGTGTTAAAGAGGGTAGGCAAGTTATTTATTCCCTTGCTGATAATCATGTTAGAGAAATTGTGGAGCAATCTTTAAATCATATTTCTCACGAGCATAATTAAAAACAATGCTTACTCTTAAATTATAAATAAAGGGCGACCGCGGAGCTAAAGCTCCTGCCGCCCTCTCTAGGTGGGGGCTGTCGCCCCCAAAACCCCTAAAAATTATTTTTATTTTTAGTGCGAGGCGACGGCACGCCGTCGCAAACCAGCGAGCAGCGAAGCGGGCGAGCCAAAAGTCAGATTATAATTTCCTTAGGTATAAATAAACTAATTATTTAAGAGCCTTTAAAATTTCTCAGTAAAAATTTGTAATGAGTTTTAGAGAAAGCTTGTGTGTCTGAGCGTAGTGAGTTTGCAAGTTTATCTTAACGAATTAGAATTTTTACGGTTAAAGAAATTTTGGGCTCGTAAGGGCTTTTTGTTTACTTTTTTGCCCGTAAAAAAGTAAAATATAAATTTTAAATGAAATTAAAAAAACTATAACGGAGGTAATAAAATGAAAAAAATGTTTAAACTAGAAGGATTAGATTGTGCAAATTGTGCAGCAAAAATTGAGAAAAGAGTTTCAAAATTAGAGGGTATTAAATCTGTATCTGTAAATTTTATGACAACAAAAATGACTTTAGATATTGAGGGAGATGTTGAAAAAATTTTAACAGAGGCTAAAGCTATTGTAAAAGATGTTGAGCCTGATGTAAATATTGTAAAAGCATAATAAGGGGCGACTGCGGAGATAAATCTCCTGCCGCCCTCTCTCGTGGGGGGCTCCGCCCCCAAACCCCCATTGGGGTGTCGGGGTCGAAGCCCCGACTAGAAAGGCGAGCAGAACTTTTAGTTCGTGGTGAGCCAAAAAAAACTAATTATAATTTATTTAGATATTAAAATAAAGTTAATGATTGGAGTTAATATGTTAAAAAGAGAATGGAGAATTTTTTGGGGTTTAATCTTATTTGCTTTAGGAATTTTCTTAGGAAGAACAAATCAAAATTTTGAAATAATTACCTTGCTTATAGCCTACTCTATTGCTGGTAGTGCTGTCTTATTAAAAGCATTTAAAAATATTAAAAAGGGAGAAATCTTTGATGAAAACTTTTTAATGGCAGTTGCAACGACTGGTGCAATTCTTATAAAAGAGTACCCAGAAGCAGTTGCCGTTATGATTTTCTATGAAGTGGGAGAATTATTTCAATCTTATGCAGTTGCCAAATCAAGAAAATCAATTTCAGAACTAATGGATATAAAGCCAGAATATGCAAATGTTATAAGAGAAAATAAAGTAATAAAAGTTGAGCCTGATGAAGTTTATCTTGATGAAATTATAGAAATTAAAGCTGGAGAAAGAATTCCACTTGATGCCATTGTTATAAAAGGAAACTCAACTGTTGATACTTCTGCATTAACTGGGGAATCTATGCCAGTTGAAGTTTTTGAAAATTCAAGAATTTTAAGTGGTTGTATAAATATAAATGGACTTTTACAAGCCAAAGTTACAAAAGAATATTATGATTCAACTGTTATGAAAATTTTAGATTTAGTTGAAAATTCGGCAATAAAAAAATCTAAATCCGAAAGACTTATTACAAAATTTGCAAAAATTTATACACCTATCGTAGTTTTCTTAGCTGTACTTCTTGCTATTATTCCACCTTTTGTTTTGGGCTATGATAATTTTCAAGTGTGGCTATTTAGAGCTTTTACTTTTTTGGTTGTGTCTTGCCCTTGTGCCTTTGTTATTTCTGTGCCAATGAGTTTTTTTGGAGGAATTGGAGCAGCATCTAAGGCAGGAGTTCTTGTAAAGGGAGGAAATTATTTAGAAACTCTTGCAAAACTTGATACTGTTGTCTTTGACAAAACTGGGACTCTTACTAAAGGAGTATTCTCTGTTCAAAATGTTGTATCTCTTAAAGATGATATAGGCAAAGATGAATTATTAGAATATTCAGCACTGACTGAATCGGTTTCTAATCATCCAATAGCAAAATCTATCGTTAAATATTATGCTAAGGCTATTGATAATAATTTAATTTCAAATTCAAAAGAAATTTCTGGAAAAGGTATTGAAGCAATTATAAAAAATAAAAAAGTTCGTATCGGAAATGAAAAACTTATAAACATTCCGAGTGATTTAAAAATTGAAAGTTTAGGAGCTATTCTATATGTGGAAATAGATGGTGATTTTATTGGTTATATAGTTATCGCTGATGAAATAAAAAATGATGCTAAAAATTCTATTCAAAATTTAAAAGACAGTGGAATTTCTGAAACTGTTATGCTAACAGGTGATATTAAAAAAATAGCAGAAGCAGTTGGAAAAGAATTAAATATTGATGAAGTTTATGCAGAACTTTTACCTAATAATAAGGTTGAAATTTTAGAAAATATTATCTCTGAAAAAAATAATAAAAATAAAATTGCCTTCGTTGGGGACGGAATAAATGATGCTCCTGTTCTTGCAAGAGCAGATGTAGGAATTGCTATGGGTGGAATTGGTTCTGACGCTGCCATTGAAGCAGCTGATGTTGTCTTAATGACAGATGAAATTTCAAAATTAGTTTCTGCTATTCATATTGCTAGAAAAACTTTAAAGATTGCTAACCAAAATATAGTTCTTGCCTTTGGGGTAAAAGTTTTATTTTTAGGACTTAGTGTCTTTGGTTTAACTTCTATGTGGGGGGCAGTTTTTGCAGATGTAGGTGTAACTATAATTGCAATTTTAAATTCTTTAAGAACTTTAAAAGTTGATAAATAAAAAAATTTGGGCGACTGCGGAGATAAATCTCCTGTCGCCCTTTCTTGTGGGGGCTTCGCCCCCAAAACCCCTAAATAAAAAATAATTATCTTAGAGCCTTTAATCAGGTTCTACTCTGATAAAAACGCTCTAAGAAAAACAAGTTCTCTAAGAGCCTTTAAAATTTCTCAGTAAAAACTTGTAATGAGTTTTAGAAAAAGCTTGCGTGTTTGAGCGTAGCGAGTTTGCAAGTTTTTCTTAACGAATTAGAGTTTTTACGGTTAAAGAAATTTTGGGCTCGTAAAGGCTTTTTGTTTACTTTTTTGCCCGTAAAAAAGTAAAATATTAAATCTCAAAAACATCATCCCCAATAATAAGTTTATTATCTTCTGTAAGTATTGTTGGAATACCTATATACCCCTCTTTTCTGACTTCTTCAAATTCTTTTTTGTTATCTCTTAAAGCTAAAAATTCTTTTAAATTTGTAACATTAGCTGTTATATCTATAAATTCATATCTATAAGAAATCCCATCTAAATATTCAAAGGCTTCCACACAATCTTCACATATTCTACTACCATAAAATTTATTCATTTTTCCCTCCCTATAATCTAAAAAATTGTTTTATTTCTTTGATAAAATTATATCATAAAAAATATTAAGAAAATATATGTTTTTTCTGTTATAATATATTTATTAAAACTAGGAGGAAATATTATGGAAATTATTCACTATGAAGGACAAGGTTTTTATATACATGATGCAAATAAAGATATTCTAGCTCAATTAGAATATAAAAGAGTAAATAATATTTTAACAGCTGACCATACAGAAGTTTCTGAAAGTTTAAAAGGACAAGGAATTGCTGGAAAATTATTTAATGAACTTGTAAAATATGCTAGAGAAAATAATTATAAAATAAATCCAGTGTGTACTTATGTGCAAAAAAAACTTGAGAAACCTGACTACGATGATTTGAAAATTTAAAAATTTAAAAAATGAGGTGATATGTTTTGGATTTAAAAAAAGCAAATAAATATATAAAAGATTTTGAAAAAACTTTAAAAAAACCTGTATTAGATTTTGATAAATCTGAATTTTATGTAGGTGTAGATTTAGGAACTGCCAACATAGTAATTACAATACTTGACAAAAATGGTAAGCCTGTGGCCGGAGCAACGAGAAGGTCAAGAGTTGTTAGAGATGGTATCGTTGTTGATTTTGTTGGAGCAATAAATATTGTTAAAGAATTAAAAAGAGGACTTGAAGAAAAATTAGGAATAGAAATAAATAAAGGTTACACTGCTATTCCCCCTGGTGTAGAAAAGGGAAGTGTCAAAGCTATTGTAAATGTAGTTGAGAGTGCAGGTATAGATGTTTTAGAAGTTGTTGATGAACCGACTGCTGCTTCTTATGTTCTTGGAATTGAAAATGGAGCTGTTGTTGATGTTGGTGGTGGAACAACTGGAATAAGTATTCTAAAAAATGGAGAAGTTATTTTTGTTGCAGATGAGCCAACTGGTGGAACTCATATGACTTTGGTTATTGCTGGAAGTATGGGGATTGATTTTGAAAAAGCAGAAGATCTTAAATTGAATCGTAAAAAAGAAGATGAGGTTTTTGTAAAGATTGCTCCCGTTTTAGAAAAAATGGCTTCAATAACAAAAAGATTTATTGATGGAAAAGATGTAAAAGATATTTATTTAGTTGGTGGAGCTTGTACTTTTAAAGAATCTGAAAATGTATTTAAAAAAGTTTTAGAAATAGATTCAGTTTATAAACCATATATGCCAGTTTATATTACACCAATTGGTATTGCTCTAACTGGTTTAAAAAATAAAATCAAAAGTGAAGAAAAAACTAAAGAGAAAAAAACTAAAAAAATAACTAAGAAAAGAGTGAAAAAAGAAGATAAAAAATAATTTTTTGAGAGGCTGTTACAAATTTGTAACAGCCTCTTTATTTTAAATTAAAAATTTTAAAATTGGTGCCCAAATAAGAGTTAAAATTCCTGCTATAACTATTGAGAGAGCAGACATTGAGCCTTCAATTTCTCCCATTTCTATCGCCTTTGATGTCCCAACAGCATGACTTGCAACCCCTATTCCTATTCCCTTTGCAACAGAATGTTTTATTCCAAAAATTTTACAAATAAAAGGGGCAGAAACATTCCCCGTAATTCCAGTTATTATTATACTTAAAACTGTTAGGGCAGGTATACCACCTATCATAGAACTAACTTCTATTCCTATCGGTGTTGTAATTGATTTTGGCATAAAAGATAAAAGTAATTTTTCATCTATATCTAAAATTTTTCCCAAAACTATAACCGATATGATTGCAGAAAAAGAGCCAACAGTTGCTCCTACCATAACAGGAATAAAATGCTTTTTAAATAAATCCCACTGTTTATATAATGGCAAAGCTAAAGCAACAGTTGCAGGTGCTAGAAAAAATAAAATTATATTTCCACCTTGAAAATAACTTTCAGTTGAAATATTAAAAAATTTCAAAATAGAAATTACTATTACTATTGCTATTAAAAGTGGATTACACAGTGGGGTATTTGATTTTTTAAATAAAAATTTTCCTATTTCAAAAGCCACATAAGAAATTATAAGTCCAAAAAATGGATTATTCACAATTAAATCTTTCATTTATTTTATTCCTCTCTTTTTTATTTTTTATTCTAATTTATTTTAGATTTACCTCAACGAAATAAATTTCTTTAAAGTGTGAGTGCGACGCCACCGCGTCGCCAGCCAATAGGCGAGCAGGACTTTTAGTCCGTGGCGAGCCCATAAATTAAATTTTATTTTTTCTTTCTAAAAATTCAATCATAAACTGTACTATCTTTCCAGTTATCCCCATAGTAATAAAAGTTGTAAATATTATTAAAAAAATAACTTTCAAAAAAGTTCCATTCAAATGATGAATATAATCCAAAATTTTAACTCCCAGTGGAAGAAAAAAAATAGTCATATTTACTAATAAAAAAGATGTTGCTCTTTCTATTTTTTCTACTTTTAATATTTTAAAATACAAAAGCAAAAATAATAAAATCATCCCCATTATTGTTCCTGGAATTGGAAGATGTAAAATTGTAGAAAGTAATATACCTGCATAATTTATAGCAAAAATAATAAAAAATTCTTGTATCATAAAATTCTCCTAAACTAATTTTTTAAGTGGGGAAACTGCGTTCACTCTGTTCACTGTTTCCCCTCTCTGCGAGGCTTGGGGCTTCGCCCCAAACCCCAGTCAAATTATGATTATTGATTATTAAAACAAAGAAGTGGAAAATTTCCACTCCTCTAAAATTTATTTTTTAATTTTTAATCTCTTGGTTTCATTTGAGGGAATAAGATTACATCTCTTATTGATGGAGAAGCAGTTATAAGCATAACAAGTCTATCTACTCCTATTCCAAGTCCACCTGTTGGTGGTAAACCATACTCTAAAGCTTCTACGAAATCTTCATCAATTTCTGGAGTTGCTTCGTCATTTCCTCTCATTGCTTCTTCAACTTGATCTTCAAATCTTCCTCTTTGGTCAGCTGGATCATTTAATTCTGTAAATCCATTTGCATATTCTCTTTTATTTATAAATAACTCAAATCTGTCTGTAAATCTTTGGTCATCTGC
This sequence comes from Fusobacterium sp., assembly GCA_018457305.1. The sequence continues at coordinate 12,116 of JAGYHM010000002.1, forward strand.
ATTTCTTTTTGCAAGTGGAGAAATTTCAACTGGATGTCCATATACAAATGTTGGTTGAACAACTTTCTCCTCACATTTTTGTTCAAAAAATTCATTTATTACGTGTCCTACTCCACTCATATGTGAAGCAACTTCAACATTATGTTCTTTTGCTATTTTTTTTGCTTCTTCAAAAGTCATTTCTTGCCAGAAATCAACTCCAGTTACTTCTTTAATTAAATCTACCATGTGAACTTTTTTGAAATTTTCTAAAACTAAATCTTCTCCGTCATAGTTAACTTCTGTTGTTCCATTTATTTTCTTCGCTGCTGTTGTAATAATATCTTCTGTAATATTCATCATATCTGTATAGTCAGCATGTGATTGATACATTTCTATCATAGTAAATTCTGGATTATGTCTTGTAGAAATCCCTTCATTTCTAAAGTTTCTATTTAATTCATAAACTCTTTCAAATCCACCAACTATAAGTCTTTTTAAATATAATTCAGGTGCAATTCTTAAATATAAATCTATATCTAAAGCATTATGATGAGTTTCAAAAGGCCTAGCTGCAGCTCCTCCTAAAATTTGGTGCATCATAGGAGTTTCAACTTCTAAAAATCCTCTTTCATCTAAATAATTTCTAATAATTTTTATGATTTGAGTTCTTTTTATAAAAGTTTCTCTAACATCTTTGTTCATTATCATATCAAGATATCTTTTTCTATATCTAGTTTCAACATCAGTTAAACCATGATATTTTTCTGGTAAAGGCCTTACATTTTTTGTTAAAAGTTCTATGCCTTTAACTCTTATTGTCAATTCTTCTGTATGAGTTAAAAATAATTCTCCCTCAACTCCAATAATATCTCCAACATTTAACATCTTTACAACTGCTTTAAAAACTTCTTCCCCTAATTCATCTTTTTTTATATAAAGTTGAATTTTTCCGCTTTGGTCTTCTATATGAGCAAAATAAACTTTTCCTTTTCCTCTTAAAGACATTATTCTTCCAGCAGTTCTAAATTTTAATTCTTCTTCTGGTGTATGAGTTAAAATATCTCCTATCATATTATCTTTTTGATATTTTTGTCCAAAAGGTTTTATTCCAGATTTTTCAATCTCTTCAATTTTTTTCCATCTTTCTTCTATCAACGGTTCTTTTTTTACTCTGTCAAAATATTTTTCCATTTTTCTCTCCTTGTCTTTTAATTAAGACTAATAAATTATCTCATTGCATTTACTTCAGCTTGGGCTCTTCTTATTAAGTCTTTATCTTTTGATGATTGCTTAATAAGTGAAAGATATCTCAAAGCCTTTATTCTATTTCCAGATTTAACATACTGTTGCATTAAATTATAATAAATGTCTGCTTTCTTGTCCTTAGATTTTGCTTGTGAAAGTCTTTTTTTATAACCTTGTACTTTTGGTTTTATACTATTTATATTTCCCTCTATTTTTTTAACTTCTCTCTTAACTTCTTTTTTTACTTTTATTTGCTCTTCTACTTTTTTCTTTGCCTTTGATTTAATTTCTTCTTTTGCTTTCTCTACTTTCACTTTTTCTATTTTTATCTGCTCTTTTGCTTTTGCTTCTGTATCTTCTCTTAAACTTTGAGCCTCACTAGAGATATTATTAACAACTTCCTCAACTGTTTCTTTTTCATTTTTAAGTGTCTTCTCTATAACATCTGGAAAATTATTTTTCATAAAAATAATATCTTTTTTGTCTTTAATATCTTTATTATTTATATATTTTGCTAAAGAATTTTGTAAATCTTTATTACTTGTTTCATATATATTTTGTGGAATATATACTCTTTTATTTGTTAAAGTTGCAGCTTCTAATATCAATCTCTTTTCTTCATCACTAAAAGAAGAAATATCAGATTTTAAAACTCCTAATGCTTCATTCATTATTCTATTATTTTTATTAACATAGCCATATTTTAAAAGTTGATAACTAACATTTTTATAATTTTTTCCATTTGGATAATAGATTTTATATAAAGTTACAGCATCTTTCAAAGTTTTATTATTTTTTGATGAGTTTTCAAGTATTATATCATACATATTTTTTTCTGAAAAATTATTTTTACTTGTTGCAATAATATTTATCTTTCTTGTCAAAGAACCATTACTATATAAATTTAAAGTATAATCTCCTCTGTAAATAGTTCTAAAATATAGTTTATTATTAGATATTTTAGCTCGTGGTGTAGTATTTTTTGGAGCTGTTTCAACTTTTACTTTTGTTTCTCCATTAAGTGGTAAAACTAAATATTTCCCAACTAAAATTTCGTAAGTAGATTTTTTTTCTAAAACTTCTAATTTCTCTCCACCTTTAAGTCTATTTTTTATTTCATCTAAATAAGATTTAACATTTGAACTTTTTAAAACTTCTTTTTCTTCTACTATTTTTTCAGTTAAAATTTCTGAACCTTTTTCAGCTTTTGGAGCTAATATATCCGTTCCAAAATTTCCAATTTCTACAAGCTCTCCTGTATCTCTATTTCCACCATTAAATATATCTCCTATTCCATCAAATACTCTTTGAGTATTGAGACTTGTACAAGAAGTTAAGGTTAAAGCCAAAAACATTCCACACACTTTTTTCAAATTTTTCATTTTATATTTTACCCTCCCAATTTATAAAAGTAAAATTTTCTAAATTTCTTTTATAGAAAAATTTATTTCATTTAATTTTTCATTATTTATATCATATATTTCATATACAACAGAAAATATTTTTTGTTCTTCATCATAAGAATAATTTTTCCCTAAAAAAAACAAATAATATTCAAAATTTTCAGTTTTATATAAACACTTATTTTTTTCTCCATTAAATTTTATTTTAAAGTTATTATTCTCTCTAATAATATTTATTATTTTATCTTTTAAAGAAAGTTCACAAAAGCCAAATTTACTCTGATACATATATTTTCTATTATTATTTTCAAGAAAAACATTTCCCTTAACTATTTCAAAATATTTTTCTCCATACATATCTTGATGTTTTACAATAAATTTATTATTAAAGATATTCTTCATTTTCTGTGCTTCCTAATTCATCATCAAAAAACATTTCATCATCAAATTTTTCTATTTCATCTTCTTCTCTATCATAGTAAGGATCATCATCAAAGTCGCTTATATCTTCATCTAAAAGACATTCTTCTTTCCAGTAATCTACAACCATTCTAAATTCTTTTTTATCTTCCACCAAATAAAGTTCTTCATCATCTTCATCAATAGAAAATACATGTAAATCACCGTCAAAATCTTCTGCTACAATATATTCCTTATCTTCCAACACTAAATTTTCAAGAACTGTTAGTTCATAGTCATCTCCATCAATATCATAATAAAAAGTTTCGCCTTGTGAATACATCTTATCCCTCCCTTAATTTCTAAATTTCCTAATTTATCTATTTATGATATTTTATATTGTTTGAAATAGAAAACCATCTGTATACCTGTTCCATCAAAATAAGTCTCATCAGTTGATGTGGAAAAGTAAATTTTGAAAATCTAAGCCTCATCTTTACTTTTTTTCTCACACTATCACTAACTCCATTAGAGCCACCAATTATAAAACTTATCTTGCTTATACCTTGATTTTTTAATTTTTCAATGTAAGTTGACATTTCAGTTGAAGATAATTCTTTGCCTTTTAAGTCCAATAAAACTTCATAAGAATTTATTTTATTTAAGTATTTTAAAATTTCTTCACTTTCCTTCTCTATTGAAATATTATCGTTATTTTCCTTTGTATATTCTTTTAATTCAATTATTTCAACATTTACAAAGGCTTTCATTCTTTTTAAAAATTCTGAAATCCCACTCACTATATACTTTTCCTTAATTTTTCCTACACAAACTATATATATATTCAAATATGCTACCTCATCTTTACAAAAATTTCAACTATTTTTTTATTTTTTCTTACTTTCTTTTAAAAAGTTTTTCTAAATCTGTCTGACTTAATTTAACTATAATTGGTCTGCCATGTGGGCAAGTATATTTTCCAACTTCGTGAAGTTTTGCCACCATAGAATACATCTCTTCCATAGTTAATTTATGATTTGCTTTTATTGCTCCCTTACACGACATTGAAACCAAAATATTTTCTCTTATGTCTGTATCTTTATTTTTTAAAATATTATCAATAATTTCTCTTATTATACTTTCATTACTTGCTCTTAAATTCATCACTGGTGTGCTTCTAAGTAAAATTTCATTTTTATCAAAATCATCTATTTCATAAGCAAAATCTGAAAAAATTTCTAAATTATCTAAAACTAACTGCTTCTCCAAAGGATTTAGTTCCATTCTTATTGGCACAAGCAAATTTTGTTTAGACATTGCCTTTGTACTGTACTCTTGTTTTAATTTTTCATATAAAATTCTTTCGTGTATTATATGTTGGTCATAAATTTCAAAGATTCCGTTTCTTTCAACCAAAATAAAAGTGTCAAAAATCTGTCCAATTACTTTAAAATTTATATTTTTTAAATTCTCAAAAGATTCAAAAATTTTATTTCTTTTTGTATCTTCTTCTTCAAAAATATATTTTTTTTCTTCTATTTTTTCTTGTGCTCCAGCATTTGATGACAAGGGAGCATGCTCTCTTGCTGAATTTTCTCTAATCTCAAAAGAATTTCTAAATTCAGAGAAATTATTATTAGAATTTTCTTCTATTTTTTTTTCTAATTTATTTTCAAAAAAATTATCTACTATCGGCATTGAATATTCTTCTCTGTTTATTGCAGATAACTGTGATAAATTTTCAATTTTCTTATTTTCTTCCTGTAAATCTTTTTTAAAATTGTTTATATCTAAAAAATTATTAGAATTCATTTTTGACAAGGGAGCATGCTCCCTTGCTAAGTCTTCATCTTCGTTATTTAAATTTTTATCTAAACTAGCCGAACAAAATTCCTCATCATCTGCAAATACATTATCAATTTCTCCCTTAACCAAATTATAAATATCTCGTTGATTATCAAATTTTACTATTTTTTTAGAAGGATGTACATTGACATCTATTCTTTCTGGATCAATATCTATAAAAATTAAAGCAGATGGATATTTTCCCTTCATAAGTTTTGTATGATAGGCATCAATCACTGCCGTTTCTATAATTTTTGATTTTACTGGTCTATTGTTTACAAAAACATAAATAGACTCTTTATTAGATTTGAATAAATTTGCATTTCCTAAATAACCCAAAGAAAATTTTTCAGAATTTTTCAAATAATTTTTTCCAAAAATTTCTAGAATTGTATTTTCCATTCCATTTCCACTTGTTGTTATACTTTCTTTACCATCAATAAACAATAAAAATTTAACATGTGGATTTGTTAGTGCTTCCCTAATTATTACATCTTTTATATTTAAGTATTCTGTTGTATCTTTTCTCAAAAATTTTTTTCTTGCAGGTGTGTTATAAAATAAATCTTTTATTTCTATATAAGTTCCCACATTTTTTTGAACATCTTTTAAATTTGTAATTTTTCCACCAAGAATGTTTATCTGAGTTCCACTTTCCATTTCAGCAGTTCGTGAACACATAATCATTTTAGAAACTGAAGCTATTGAAGATAGAGCTTCTCCTCTAAAACCATAAGTTCTTATTTTAAATAAATCTTCTTTTGTAGAAATTTTACTTGTGGCATGTCTTTCAACACAAAGTAATAAATCTTCTCTTGACATTCCCTGTCCATCATCACTTATACTTACATTCAAGCCACCATTTTTAATTTCTAATTTAATGCTTTTACTTCCAGCATCTAATGAATTTTCTATCAGTTCCTTAATCATACTGGTTGGATTTTCTACTACTTCTCCTGCTGCTATTGCATTAGATACACTTTCATCTAAAATTTTAATTCGTCCCATATTAACCTCCAGTATATTTTACTTTATTTAAACAGATTTTCAATTTAATTTCAATATTTTTTTTATCTTTTGAAAATTATTTTTATAAAAAATTTAAAAATTTTATTTTTTGTATGAAATAGAAAAATAGAGTATAATAAAAATAAAAAATAAAATGAGGATTAGTATGAAAAAAACAAATTGGATTTTAGAAAAACAAAAAGAAAATTTATATTCAAAAAAGAAGATTAAATTTGATGAAATTATAGAGAATATTTTAGAAAATAGAAATCTAACAACAGATTCAGAATTTACTTTCAACCCCTTTGATTTAAAAGATATTGATGTCGCAGTTGAAAGAATTTTTAAAGCAATAGAAAACAATGAAAAAATTTATATTTATGGCGACTATGATGTGGATGGAATAACTTCCGTTTCACTTTTGTATTTAGCATTTTCAGAAATTGGAGCAAATGTTGATTATTATATTCCACTTAGAGATGAGGGCTACGGTTTAAATAAGGATGCAATTTTATTTTTAAAAGAAAATTCTGCTGATTTAGTTATAAGTGTTGACTGTGGAATAAATTCTGTTTCGGAAATTGATTATGCAAATTCACTAGATTTAGATTTTATAATCACTGATCATCACGAAATAACTGGAGATATTCCAAAAGCACTAGCAATTATAAATCCAAAAAGGGAAGAAAATATTTATGAGTTTAAATATCTTGCAGGAGTCGGAACTGCATTTATGTTAGCCTATGCTTTATTTTCAAAAAAAGATAAGATAAAAGATTTGAATAAATTTTTAGATATTGTTGCAATAGGAACGGTTGCAGATATTGTTCCTCTGGTTGATGATAACAGAAAATTTGTACAAAAAGGCTTGAGTGAATTAAATAAAACTAAGTGGATGGGAATTAAGCAATTACTTAGAAAAATTTTTCCAGACGATTACGAAGATAGGAGATATACTTCTTATGATATAGGTTATGTAATTGCTCCAATTTTTAATGCAGCAGGAAGATTGGAAGATGCAAAAGGAGCAGTAAAATTATTTTTAGAAGAAGATCCTTTTAAAAGTTTAGCCATCATAGAAGAACTTTTAAAAAATAATTTTGATAGAAAAGAATTACAAAAAAAGATTTATGAAGCCTCTGTTCGTGAAACTGAAAGTAAAAAATTATACGAGAAAAATTTAATTTTAGTTGCAAGTAATAAATTTCATCATGGAGTTATAGGAATAGTTGCATCAAAAATTTTAGATAGATATTACAAACCAACTATCATTATGGAAATCAAAGAAAAAGAAAATATTGCTACTGCTTCTTGTAGAAGCGTTGAGGGTTTAAATATTGTTGAATGTTTAAACTCTGTTTCTGATATTTTATTAAAATATGGAGGACATTCGGGAGCAGCAGGTTTTACAATTGTAATTGATAAGATAGACGAATTTTACGAAAGAGTTGATAAGTACATAGAAGAAAATTTTTCAAAAGATATTTTCAAAAAAAATATAAAAATTACAGAAATTTTAGAGCCTTATAAAATAAATTATGATTTTTTGAAAAAAATGGAAATTTTAGAACCTTTTGGATCAAAAAATCATTCTCCAATTTTTGCATTTAAAAATTGTACTTACTCTAATTTAAGATTTACTAGAAATTCTACGGAGCATATAATTTTTGATGTAATCAAAGACGGTTATTATTTTAAAAATTGTATTTTCTTTAATGGTGGAGATTATTATGATATTATTGCTAATTCAAAAAATATTGACATTGCCTTTAAGTTAAAATTAGAAACTTTTATGGACAGATATATGTGTAAAATTCAATTAGAAGATGTAAAAAATTCAAATGAAAATTTAGAATTTACAAAAAGTTTTGAAAAAAACGGAAAAGATATTTTATTTCCACTAGAAACAGTTGCCTACACTAGAAGAAGTGATATTGAAAATCCACTTTCACTGAAATTTAATGATTACGATGTAGAACTTATTAAAGATAGGACTATTGTTTCAAAACTTGATTCAAATTTATCTCACTTACTTAGATTACTTCAAAAGAATTTTTCTTATAAATTTTCTGTGAGCTTAGAAAAAAAATATGTGAAAAAAGAAAATGTGAATTTATTTTTGAAAATTGATATTGATAATGAATTTGAGTCTTATGCCTTGAAAGATAATCAACTTTTCAACGATATAAAAAAATATTTGGTTGGAGATTTTTCTTATAATTCTATTCAGAAAAAAGTTTTGGCTTCTATTTTTAAGAATAAAAATAAAACTTTACTTATTAGCAAAAATAAAAATAGAGGAATTTCTACAATTATAGATACAATTAAACTTTTCTATGAGTCAAAAAAATTAAAAGTTTCTTACAATAATTTTGAAGAAAAAGCAGATTTTTATATTTTTGAAAATTATAAATTTGAAGATTTAGAAAGCTTTGAAAAAAATTTAGAAAATTTAAAAAGTTCTAATATTTTAGTAATTTCTAACGAAGAAATTTCTTTAAATAATTTTTCAAAAATTGAAGATGACTTAACTATTCCTAAAAATATTAAATTTATAGAAAATAATTTTGTATTTGATAAAATTCCAGAAAATTTTTATCACGATTATTTAAGTGATAAAGATAAATTAAAAATTTTAGAAAAATTAAAAAATAAGGAAGAAATTATTTCTACGAAAGATATTTTAATTAATTTATAAAAAAGGGAGACCGCGTTCGCTCCGCTCACTGTCTCCCCTCTCTGCGAGGCTTGGGCAAGCCCTCTTAGAAATTCTTGCAAACTTGTTTGCTTAGAAGTTCTTAGATGCTTAGCCGTAGGTGGTAGAGTACAAACCCCTCAAAATTATTTTTAGGTGTAAGGCGACGGCATTCCGTCGCAACCAGCGAGCAGCAAAGCGGGCGAGCCAAAAAATCAATTTATAATTTACTAATAAATAAAAATAAAGGGGTTATTGCCCCTCTATTTTTTATATACAAGTCCTACTCCATCTGAAATAGGAAGTAAAGTAAATTCGTAATTCTCATATAAGAAATCTATAAATTCATCTAATTTTCTAACAATAGTTTTATATCTTTTTGGAAATTCTTTATACATATAACCTCTGAATAAAATATTATCAACAAAAATTATTCCACCCTCATTTAATAATTTATATGAGTCTTCAAAAAAAGTTTTATATTGACCTTTGGCTGCATCTATAAAAATAAAATCAAATTTATTTTCTTCTAATTTTTTTATTTCAACAGTTGCATCACCAAAAATTTGTTTGATTCCATTCAAATTAGATTTCTCAAAACTTTCTTTTGCTTTTTTAAATCTTTCTTCATCTATTTCTATTGTAATTAAGCTTCCATTTCTCTCTTGAATTTCTTCTGCCATTACTATTCCAGAATAACCTGTTGCAGTTCCTACTTCTAAAATATTTTTTATATTTTTATTAGTTTTAATTAAAAATTTTAAATATTCCCTCACATCTTTACTTATTATTGGTACAGAATTTTTAGTTGCATCTAGTTCCAATTCGTTTAAAATTTCTAAACTATTTTTTTTATAAATATCTATTTTTTTATGAATATACAAATTCACTTCTTTTAATTCTTCTAACATTTATTTTTCCTTTTTTATTTTTTTCTTAATTTTATAATATAGAATCCATCCATAATTTCTTCTGTATAATCTACATTAAAGCCACCAAATTCATCAAAATTTCCATTTACATTACTAGGAATATTTATTTTTACACTTTCAAAATCATTTCTCATTTCTAAAAACTTTCTGATATTATCTGTATTTTCTTTATTAACTATTGTACAAGTGCTATAAACTAATTCCCCACCACTTTTTAAAATATCTCCTGCTGAATTTAAAATTTCCAATTGAAGATTAGAAATTTCATCTATATTTTCTTGTTTTTTATTATATAAAATTTCAGGTTTTTTTCTAACTACTCCATAGCCACTGCATGGAACATCAACCAAAATTTTATCAAATTTTCTACCTTGTTTATTTACTAATCTTGCATCTAAGACAATAGACTTTACAATACTCACTCCCAATTTTTTCATATTATTATCTATAAGTTTTATCTTATGATTATGAATATCAAGAGCAATTATTTCTCCCTCATTTTCCATAAGTTCAGCAAGTACCGCTGTCTTTCCACCAGGAGCAGAACAAATATCTAAAACTAAAGAATTTTTTTGAGGCTCTAAAATTTTTCCTGCCAAATATGAAGAAGCATCTTGTGCAATAATTTTTCCTTCTTTAAATTCAGGTAAATTTATTACTTCTCCAGAAGATAAGTAATAAACTGTATCAACTTTTTTTATTATTTCTATTTTTTTATCTGCTAATAATTTTTCAAATTCTTCTTCCGAATATTTTAATTTATTCACTCTCACAGATAAATACGGAATTTTTTTCATACTCTTTATAGCATATTCTAAATTTTCTTTTCCATATTGCTCTTCTAAAATTTCACAAAACCATTTAGGAATAGAATACAAAATATCAAATTTATTATTTTCTTTTAAAAAATTTATCTCTTTATCTTTTTCTCTTAAATACTTTCTCAAAAAAGCATTTACAAATTTTCCAACTGGAACTCCATATTTTTTTTTAGTAAGTTCTGTTGCCTCCCAAACAACTCCTGCATCATCACTATTCATATAAGTTATTTGATAAAGTGAAATTCTAAGTAAATTTCTAAGCCACTCTTTTTTTATTTCTTTTGTATTTTTTTCAATAATATAATCAATATATTTTTTATTTCTCAAAACTCCATAAAAAATTCCAGTGATAAATCTTTTCTCTTTGTTTTGATAAGAACTTTTTTGAAAACTTTCATTTAAAATAATATTTGAATAAGCTCCCTTATCAACTTGTGAAATTAAATTTATGCTAAATTGTTTTATATTCATTTTTTATCTCCGTAAATTTATTTTTTAACTTCTAGATGCACTTAAAAATTTCCCCTTATAAAAAATTTAAAAATCTATAGAGGTGATTTCATTTAATAAATCTGCATTTGAAGAATCTGGATTATAAACCCATTGTCTAGTAAAAAGTTCTCTTAATCTTTTGTCCATAAATAAATCTCCAATTGCAACTGAATAAAATTTATTATCTAACAATTTTGCTTGATTTATTCTATACTCTATATTTTTATCAATATCATCTAAAACAAAATCGGATAGTATAAGTATATCTGATTTTTCATATTCTTCTTTTTCAAGCATATCTAGGGTATGAGATAGGGCAGGAAAAATATCTGTTCCTCCGTGGAATGATTTTTTTAAAAATTCTAAAATTTCAGCAAAGCCACTTATTTTATCAAATTCTACTACCTCTATTTCTGTAGAAAAATTTATTAACATACAAGCTCTTTCCACTGAAATTGCCCTTGAAACTATAGCAAATGAAATTGCCTTTGCAATTCTTTCTGGACTTCCAGCCATAGACCCACTCGTATCAACACAAATAATCATAGGTCCTCTTCCATCAACTTCCTTATCTATACTAACTTCTTCCTTTATTTTCTTTTCTTCTTCTTCATAACCTTGAAAATCATACATCATAAGTTTACTTCCAACATATTTTAAATCGAATAAAGTTTCTAATTCCGGATAAGCTAAAACAGATAATTCACTTGGAAGTAAAGCTTCTATATTTTTTCCTAATTTTATTCCAAAAATTTCTTCACTTGAATCAATTTTAGGAATTTTTATAATTTCTTGAGAATCAGAAAGATATTTTTCTCGCTTCAAAACTTTATTATAAACTCTCATTTTTCCAAGAAGTTCACATAATTTTCTTATATCTTCATTATCTTTTAAAATATCTATCCATTTCATTAAAGTTTTAACATCTGAATCTATGATATTCCTTTTTGATAAATCCCATAAAATACCAGTTCCTAAATCTAAATCATCTATAACTTCTCTTATTCTTTTTATATTTTTTAACTTTTCTCTATATTTTTTTATAAGCTCTGCTCTAATTTTTTTTATTTGTTCTAATTCCCAATTTTCAATTAAAAGTGTTAAATTCTTTTCCCATTCTTGCTTTATTGAGCCTTTAAAAATAATAATTTCTTCTTCGTTTTTTCTATCAAGTTTTCTTTCTTTTGCTAGCCACCATTTTTTATTAAAAGGTTTTTTTAATTTTAAATTTAGATTTTCTATTTCATCTATTGACTCTTCTATTTCTTTTTTCTCAAATTTATCTTGTTTAAAAAAATTCTCAAACTTTTTTAATTCTTTACGAAAAGGAAATTCTTTATCTAATTCTGCCTCTTTGTTTATTATATATTTATATTTCTCTCTTTCTATATAATCATTTAATTCCTTATCTCTCAAAGTTATAAATTCTTCCATAGTCATTTTAGTTTCTTCTTTTATCTTTTCTATTAAATTTTCAGAAATATTCATTTTAGTCTCTCCTTAAAATCACAAAATATAATAGAAAATTATTTTTCAGTTAATCCCTTTATTCTCTCACAATCAAATTTTTTAAGTTCTATCTCATTTTTTATTTCCTTAACTCCTGCCAATAAGATTTCCGTATCTTTTTCTGTTATAAAAGGATTATCAATATCTTTCTTTAAAACTTTATAATAAGAATTTATTTCTTCTAACATTTTTTCACATTCTTCTATCAACTCTACACTAGATTTATTTAAATCTTTTATTAGTCTTTTATTTACATCTTCTTTTTTATCTCCCTTGTTATATAAAACACTAGGAATATAAGGGTTTCTAGTTTCCCATCTGTAATGATAAGGATTGTAGACTTCTATTTCACAGATACCCGTTCCTTTAAAATTACATCTTACTTTCTTATCTAAAAGATTTCCATCTTTATCAATAGGAGAAAAAACTTCATCTTTTTTTATATAATCCAAATCAATATAAAAATGTTCATTATAGGTATCCATAAATGAATGACCTGTTTTTATTTCCCTATAAGTATAAAAATATTCTTTATTTTTTAAGGTTTTAGTCTTATAAATATCACCATTATAAAATAATTCTTCTTTTATTTCTCTATCTAAATTATCTTTTTTTCTATCAAAAAGTGAAAGACTTTTTTCAAAACTAAAAGCATTATTTTTTATAGTATTCTCAACTATCTCATCAATTTCTTTTTTATTTTCTTCTGTTGACCATAAACAATATTTCAATAATAACAAATCAGATAAATTTGTTTCTCTTCTTTCACAAAAATAAGCAGACGCTTTTAATAAGTATGAAATTTTTTCCCAACGCCTATCTGAAATATAAATATCTAACTCCTCTACTTTTTCTTGTAATATATTTCTCAAACTCCAAATTATATTTATAGCTTCTTTAGATAATTTTACTTCTCTTATTTCTTTATTCCATTTTTTCATATCAGCTGGAGAAACTTTTAAATCTTTAGGAATAGATATAATATTTCTCGTACAATTTTTATCAATTAAATTTTTAAAATTATCTTTTTTTATTATTGGCGAAATCATAATTCTTAATAAAAATCTGTCGTATAAGGCTTCTAACCCTTGTTTTTTTTGAGGGATTTCATTTGAAGCAGATACAATTGTTCTAAGTGGAACTTCTTCCATTACACTTCCATTTTTAAAAATTCTTTCGTTAAGAATAGTCAGTAGCGTATTTAAAATTGATGGACTAGATTTCCAAATTTCATCTAAAAAAGCAAAAGTTGCTGTTGGTAAAAAACCTTCTGTCAATCTTTTGTAATTATCTTTTTTTAATTCACTTATAGATACTGGTCCAAAAATTTCATCAGGAGTTGTAAATTTATGAAGTAAATATTCAAAATAATTTTGATCAGAAAAAATTTCACTCATTCTTCTAGCAATTAAACTTTTTCCTGTTCCAGGTGGCCCGTAAAAAAATATACTCTCATTTATTAAACTTGCTAATAAAGTTGGTGCTATAACTTCTTCTCTTTCTTCTAAATCTTTTGATAATTTTTGTACTAATTTTTTTATTTTTTCTAATCTACTTTTTTCTTTCATCATTTACTCCCTTTTATTTTTATTCTATATTATATTTATTTTATTATCTATTATATTTTACAATTTATTTTTTATTTATACAAGTAGAAAAAAAAAAACATATATGCTATAATTTTATAATTAGATTAAATTTTTTCAAGGAGATTTATTTATGAAAATAAAAATATGTGCCTTACTTGTTATAAGTATAATGTATAGTAATAACTTATTCTCTGAAACCTATACTTCTCGTTCAGATGAAGTAGAAATAGACTTAAATAAAAATATTTTAAGTGCTAAAGATGGAATTAGTATAAATAATGAGAATATTAGTGGCTTATTTCATGAAATTCAAAGAAATTCTGAAACAGAAGAAATAAAGTTTTCTAATAATGCTCTTGTAAATATAAATCAAGATACTGGAAATATAAAACTTGAAACTGAAAAAGGAAATTTTTTTCAAAAAGAAAAAAAGGGTGAATTTTATAATACTTTTGCTTATATAAATGTTGCAAAAATAACTGGGGCAGAAGCTCCAAACGATAAAATTTATTTTGGTAGCCCTTATATCAAATATGAAAATGAAAATATCTATGCAAAAGATGGATGGCTAACCACGGATTTTAATATTGTAAATTTTTATAATACTCCACAAAAAGCTGGTTATCTTTTAAAATCAAAAGATATTACTGTAGAGCCTGACAAACAAATTACTCTTTATGATACTAATCTTTTTGTTAATTCAAAAGATATTACACCATTTTCTTTCCCATGGTTTAGAATAAATATAAGAAGAAATTCTAAAGTTCCTCTATTTCCAACTTTTAAATCTTCAACTGACTATGGTTTTGAAACCATGTGGGGATTTTTATACGGAAATAAAAATGATAAATTTAGAGGAGGATTTGCTCCTAAATTTTCCGACAGAATGGGACTTTTAGTTGGAAGATGGGAAAACTGGTATAAATTTGATAAATTTGGAGAAATTAGATTAAATATTGATGACTTACTAATTTATTCAAAACATAAAAAAAATTATAAAGACACTGAAAAAAATTCTGCTGAATATGAAAAATTAGATAAAAGATATAAAGTTGAATTATCTCATAAATATTCAGGAGAGTATGGAGATTTAGATTTCAAAACTTACAATTCAACTAGAAGTTTAGTTGGAAACTTAAATGATGTAATGACTAAATATGAAAATAATTCTGTTTATAAAACTCTTAGAAAAAATGGTTATGATATAGACAGATATAAATTTAATAAAAATATTGGTTTTTACGATTTAAATACAAATTTGAAAAATAAAGACACAAGTTTTATTGGAAATATGAAATTAGTTAGTGATAAAAAAGCATACGGACTTTTAGTTTATGATTCAATCAAAGATGATGGAACATCTTATTCTAAAGACCATGATTTGTATTCTAATTTTAAATTTAAAAAAGATAATGAAAAATATAAATTTAGTGCAGAATATAAATATTTATATGACTTAGATCCTGGTTCTACAACTAAAGATTCAATGAGTAGAAATGAAGAAATTAAAACAAATTTTGAACATAAAAAAACTGGATTTTCGGCTGATTATCAAAAAAGAAATGGAAACAATTATAGAAATTTAGATTTTTGGGAAAGTGATCTTTCATCTACTTTGAGGCAAAAAAATATATTGGGCATAGATGTAAACTATGTTCCTAAAACTGTTGCTAAATACAAAATCAATAATTATGAAAATATAAAAATAAATTTATTTGATAAAAAAATAAAAAATTATATTTTCACACCTAGTCTTGCTTATAATTTTTCAGAAAAAAAATTAGATCAAGTTGAAAGTGAATTTAGAAAAAGTAATTTAGGTTCAAATAGAATTTCAGAATATAATAGATTTTTTAATGATATTTACAATAACAAAACTGAAAAAAGAGCAGGTTTTAAATTCTTTAATGAAAATGAAGTTTATAATTTTGCTTTTGGAACTAATAGTGAAAAATTAAAAACCAGAAAAGGTTTATATGATGGAACTTTTAAAGAATATGAAAATAGTTCTAATTTTTATGAAATTTTGGCAAAGAAACAAAACATAAGTACAAATTTTGGTACTTTTGCTTTTGGAGCTAAAATCAGACAAGATAATTATAAAAATTCTTCAGATAAAACTGATACTATAAATTTATCTGCTAATCATAAATTTAATTTTAATAAAAATTTAGCAAATAATTTTATGGTTGAATATAATAAAAATCTATTCTCTGGAAATTCAGAAAATAAAGAAAGAAGACTTATAAATAAAGATGATTATATTAAAATTGATGATACTATAAACTATGAAAATAGTAAGTTAGTTGGCGAATATAAAGTTTCTTATAAATTAGCAAATGATTCTTATGATAAAAAAGAAAAAAATAATCAATATTTTTCTAATGATTTAAAAATAAATTTTGATGAAAATAAAAATTTAAAACTAAATTACAGTGAAGATAAAAGATTTGCTAATAATATAGCTGATGAAAAAAACTTTAACGATTTAACTTATAAAAATTATGGTGCTTCTTATGGGCACAACAAACATGAATTTTCTTATAAAGGAAAAGCTATTGATTTTAATTTAAATAATTTTCAAAAAAATTATGATGCTAGTGAAAAAATGAGACAAAATAAATTTGGCTACTCATATAAATTTGAAAATAGTAAGTTAAATCTTGCTTATGCAGAAGGAAAAAATTATGTAAATACAACAAATAATAAAGAAATTCACAGAAGAAATACTGAATATTCTATTCTTTATAATATTTATGGAGATGTTGAACATGATTTTTATGCTTCTTTCAAAAAATATGATTATGGTCACAAGAAGGCTTCAAATACTAGAAGAAATACAGATGTATATAAACTTTCTTATGCTTATAGAGATAAAAGATTTGAAAAAGAAGAACTTATGAAATACGCTACTCTTGAATATGATAAAGACCAAGAAAATATAACTCTTAAAGATATAGAAAATATTAAAACTATTTTAGATAAGAAAAGAAGTTTTAGAGATACTTTTGAATTAACAAGAATAGAAGATGAAAGTTTTAGAATTGGAAATTATAAAAAAACTTTTAAAACTTATTTAACTCTTGAAAAAAATAATGCAAGATATTCTCAAACTGGGAATTTGAAAGATTCTCTTTCTAAATTAGAAGGTGGCTTAAATTACTCATACAATAGAGTTGGTGTTGGTTATAATTTCAAAGAAAAATCTTCTTGGAAAAAGGATGAATGGAAAAAAAGAAGTAGAGAACATGAACTTAGTGTCTTTGCAAAAGTTGGAAAACCTAGCCAAGGTTGGAAAATAAAATCTTATGCAAAATTATATGATAATATTGAAGATACTTCTAACAATAACAAAAGAAAAAGAGCCCTTGATGGACTTGGTATTGAAATTGGTAAAGAAATGGGCTACTATGAATGGGCAGTTTCTTATGAAAATAAATATAATTCTTCAAACAGAGATTACGAATGGAGAGCAGGTTTACACTTTACATTGTTAACTTTCCCTAATAATTCTATCTTTGGTGGAGGAGCTGAAAGTAAAAGAAGAGGAAATAAAAATAAAATGGTTGCTAGGCCTGATGGATATTTATTAGATAGACCACACTTACTAGATAAAAAAAATTTTTAAAGAAAAAATATAATGTAAATTAAACGGAGGAAAAATGTTAATAAAATTTTTAGATGGAAACACAAAAGAATATGAAAATAATATAAATATGTTTGTAATTGCTAAAGGAATTAGTAATTCACTTGCAAAAAAATCAGTAGCAGCAAAAGTTGATGGAACTTTAGTAGATATGTTCTATGTTTTAGATAGAGATGCTTCTGTTGAATTTATTGATGGAGAAAGTGAAGAGGGAGAAGAAATTATAAGACACTCTACTGCTCACTTAACTGCACAAGCAATTTTACGATTATTCCCTGAAACAAAAATCACAATAGGACCAGCAATAGAACATGGTTTTTATTATGATGTTGATCCTATTGAACCTTTTACAGATGAGGATTTAGAAAATATTGAGAAAGAAATGAAAAAAATTGTAAAAGAAAATCATAAAGTTGAAAAATATGTTTTAACTAGAAATGAAGCTTTAAAATATTACGAAGAAGTTGAAAAAAATCCATATAAAGTTGAAATTGTTTCTTCTATTCCAGAAGATCAAATAATTTCATTTTATAAACAAGGAGATTTTACAGATTTATGTAGAGGACCTCATGTTCCATCAACATCTTTCTTAAAAGCATTTAAGTTAAGAACAGTTGCAGGAGCATATTGGAGAGGCGACTCTAAAAATAAAATGTTACAGAGAGTTTATGGTTATGCTTTTTCAACAGAAAAAAAATTAAAAGACCACTTAAAGCTTATGGAAGAAGCTGAAAAAAGAGATCACAGAAAATTAGGAAAAGATTTAGAATTATTTTTTATCAGTGAATATGGACCAGGTTTTCCATTCTTCTTGCCAAAAGGTATGATATTTAGAAATGTACTTACTGATTTGTGGAGAAAAGAACATGATAAAGCTGGATATATGCAACTTGAAACTCCAATTATGTTAAACAAAACTCTTTGGGAAACTTCTGGACACTGGTTTAACTATAGAGAAAATATGTATACATCTGAAATTGACGAATTAGAATTTGCAATAAAACCTATGAACTGCCCTGGTGGAGTTTTATCTTTCAAACATCAATTACATTCATATAAAGATTTACCAGCAAGACTTGCTGAAATGGGAAAAGTTCATAGACACGAGTTTTCAGGAGCATTACATGGACTTATGAGAGTTCGTTCTTTCACACAAGACGATTCACATATCTTCATGAGACCTGACCAAGTACAAGATGAAATTATTGGAGTTGTAAACTTAATAGATAAATTTTATAGTAAATTATTTGGTTTTGAATATAGTATAGAACTTTCAACTAAACCAGAAAAAGCAATTGGCTCTGATGAAATTTGGGAAATGGCTGAGGGAGCATTAGCTGGTGCCTTAGATAAACTTGGAAGAGAATATAAAATCAATCCTGGAGATGGAGCATTTTATGGACCTAAATTGGATTTTAAAATTAAGGATGCTATTGGAAGAACTTGGCAATGTGGAACTATTCAATTAGACTTTAATTTACCAGAAAGATTTGATGTAACTTATATAGGCGAAGATGGAGAAAAACATAGACCTGTTATGCTACATAGAGTTATATACGGTTCAATAGAAAGATTTATTGGAATTTTAATAGAACACTATGCAGGAGCTTTTCCTATGTGGTTAGCACCAGTTCAATTAAAAGTTTTAACAATAAATGATGAGTGTGTTCCTTATGCTCAAGAAATTATGAAAAAATTACAAGAACTTGGAATAAGAGCAGAACTTGATGCAAGAACTGAAACTATTGGTTATAAAATTAGAGAAGCAAATGGAAGATTTAAAATTCCTATGCAAATTATAATTGGAAAAAATGAAGTTGAAAACAAAGAAGTCAATATCAGAAGATTTGGTTCAAAAGAACAATTTACAAAATCACTTGATGAATTTTATAATTTAGTTCTTGATGAGGCTAAAATAAAATTTGATAAATAAAAAATAAAATCACAAACCACCACTTCAAGTGGGAGTGTGTAAAAAAAAGTCTGTAAATTTTAAATAATAACTTAGCCTTCTATGTT
>JAGYHM010000060.1:0-1343 GCA_018457305.1 Fusobacterium sp.
TCATATTTGTAAAACCATTATATATTTCTTTTCCAAAAGACAGTATTGTAAAATCACCATAAGCAAGTCCTATTATACCAGACAATAAAATCCCTCCTAATAAAACTGCAAAAACATTCCAACCTATTAGAGCCATAATCAAAACAAATAAGTAAGGAGTTATTTTTATTAGGTTAAAATCATAAGATAATATTTCTGGTACAGTATCTGGTTTCCCATAAATCACTAAAAATATTACTGTAATTACTGCTGCTGGTAGAGCAATGTATAAATTTATTCTAAACTTATCTCTCATCTCTACCCCTTGAGTTCTAGTTGCTGCAATAGTTGTATCAGAAATAATAGATAAATTATCTCCAAACATTGCTCCACCCATTACTGCTGCTAAAATCATAGGTAAACCTACTCCACTTCTTTCTGCTAGACCTACTGCTATTGGACCTAGAGCAACTATCGCTCCCACCGATGTTCCTATTGCAGTAGAAATAAATGCCCCAATTAAAAATAGCCCAACTGCTATATAACTTGGAGGTATATATGTCATTCCCAAATTTACTGTTGAATCAACTCCACCCATCACTTTAGAAACTACTGCAAAAGCTCCCGCCAAAAGATAAATTATACACATTGTAATTATATCTTTATGTCCACAGCCTTCTAAAAAAGTCTTTGTTTTTTCTTCTATACTTCCTCTAAAAATTATAAAAGCTACTACTATTCCTACAAAGGCTGCTATTGGACCAGGAAGTTGATAAAAAGCTAAATCTACCCCTTTATTTTGTAAAAAAATTCCCGTCCCTAAATAAATACTTACAAATACTATAAGTGGAAGCAAGCCTTTAAAACTCGGCTTAATTTTATTTTCCATTATTTCTCCTCTCATAAAAAATTTTATTTTTATTTTTTCTTAATTACTCTCTTTAATTAAATTATTTTCTTTTAAATAATTTGCCAAATAAACAAAAGGTGTATCACAAATTGAAACTATAAATTTAATCATATATGTTGAAATGAATATTTCAAATATTACTTCAATCGGAAACACTCCATAAAATGCTATAACTGAAAACAATATATTATCTAAAACTTGACTAAGCATTGTACTCCCGTTATTTCGCAGCCAAATATATTTTTTTGCAGGAAATTTATTTTTAATTTTTTCATAAAGCCAAACATCATGAAACTGTGAAACCAAATACCCAATTAAAGATGCTACTGCTAGTCTTGGTAATAATTGAAAAATACTTTTTACACTATTAAAAAGTTCTATTCCTTCATTCAAAGGTACAAAGTGTATTGCTGTTTGCATTATTAGTGTAGTTGCAACAAGTGAGAAAAAACCA
>JAGYHM010000060.1:1442-7147 GCA_018457305.1 Fusobacterium sp.
GAATAAATTTTTTCTGATAATTTTTTTATTTTTTTCTCATCTAAAAAAATATTTTTATTATAAACTTTATTTCTAAATTCATTATCAAAACTTTCTATTCCTGTTCTAAATCTAATTTCTATATTTTTATTTTTATCATCTATTCTCTCGTTAAAAAAATTTATAATTTCATCAATTCTTGAAAGATAAGTATAAAAAATTTCAAAATATAATATTTTTATCTTTTTTTCGTAAACAACTTCTCTTATTTTTTCTAAACTTTCTTTAGGAATTTCAAAAACAGAGCCAGAATTTATAACTTCCAAAACTTTAAATTCTCCTGTAACTTCATCTAAAACCTCAAAATTTACTCTGTTTATTTCATCTTTATCTTTTGAGTTATCTTCTATATAATTACAAAAATTGCACTTTCCATAAACACAAGGAAAAGATTTCAAAAGAACTATTTCTCTTTCAAATTTTCCTTGAACTTTACTATATCTTATTCCCATTACTCCTACTTTCATTAAATTTATCTACAATAAATGTTTTATAAAATAAAAAAAAGGGAACCCACCCCTTAAAGTGTAGTTTTTTATAGATGGTAGCTACTACATCTAATATATAAATTTTTTTGATTTATTTTTGAAATCATACAACTTTATTTTAAATTTGTCAATTATTTTATGGCTAAACTTAATCTATTATGATATAATTTAAGGCAGTAAAAATTTATTTATAATAATAGGAGTTCTTTATGAATACAAATTTAAAAACAGCAAACACTAACAATGAAGCAAATGTATATAAAAAATTAAATGATTTGAATAAACAAAAAAAGCTTGAAGATGAAAAAGCATTAGTACAAAAAAGAAAAAATAATATTATTTTTATTTTTTTAATTTTATTGACAATTGGTTTTTTCAATTTTTATAGCACAATATCTCATTATAATCCTGCAGATATAAATAAAAAAATTATAAAATTTTTAATAATTTTAATTTGTAGTATAGGAATTAGTGTTGTTACATATTTTTCTTATGATTTAATTAAAAAAAGAAAAATTAGAGCCTTTATTTTCTTTGCAGGTATTTTTGTTTTTTTAATTGTCGCATTCTTTCCAAATTCTAATTTATTTCCTACCATAAACGGAGGAAAAGGTTGGATTAGAATTGCTGGAAGATTTAGCCTGCAAGTTACAGAAATTTTTAAAATAGCATATATTATTTTATTAGCTGGTATTTTATCAAGAGGAAAAGATGATAACAAAAAACAAGGTATTCTGCAGAATTTAATTACAGTTGGTATATATGCTGCTATTTTCTTTTTCTTATTACTTTGCTTAAAAGATATGGGAACAGGTATTCATTATTTGGCAATAACACTATTTTTAGTATTTGTTTCTGATATAAAAAGTATTTGGATTTGGATTTGTAGTATAGGGGCTATTATTTTAGGAGCAATCGCTCTTCCACTATATTACATTTCAAGCACAGGCTATAAACATCACAGAATAAAAATATATTTGGAGGGCTTACTTCATAATAACTATGATAGATTTGATGCCTTTCAAATTTACCAATCCTTAGTTGGAATAGGTACTGGTGGATTATTTGGAAAAGGTTATGGAAATGGAATACAAAAATATAATTATATTCCAGAAGTTGAAACTGATTTTGCCATTGCAACTTTTGCAGAAGAAATGGGTTTTGTTGGAATGCTATTACTACTAATTACTTTCTTGATATTTTTTATACTTATTATGAATGTTGCAGAAAAATCTACATCTTATTTCGGTAAATATTTAGTTGCAGGAATTGGTGGTTATTTTATATCACAGGTAATTATAAATATAGCAGTTGCTGTTGGACTTCTGCCAGTTTTTGGTATTCCACTACCTTTTATAAGTTCTGGTGGTTCTTCACTTTTAACTTTAAGTATTGCTATTGCTCTTGTTTTAAAAGTTAATCAAGAAAGTTCAAAAGAATAGCTAAATCATATTTAGGATTTTCCTCTTTTGACAAGATAATTTTCTAATGATATAATCAAAAAATATTTTAATACGGTGGTGTTTTATGGAAATTAAAAAATCTTATAGTATGGATGAAATTATAAAAAAAGTTAATTTTTATGCTAGACTTAGTAAAGAAAGAGAATTAACTGCTTCTGAAAAAGAAGATAGAAATAAATTTAGAAAACTTTATTTAGAACAATTTAAACAACAGGTTAGAGGACATTTAGATAATATTGAAATCGTTGATAAAAAAGAAGATATAAAGATAAATTAGGAGGATTTATGAAGGCAAGCGTAAAAGAAATTTTTAGAGAACAAGAAAAATTTTTAAATCAAGAAGTTGAACTTTTTGGTTGGGTAAAAAAAATAAGAGATCAGAAAAAATTTGGTTTTATTGAATTGAACGACGGCTCTTTCTTTAAGGGATTACAAATAGTTTTTGAAGATAATTTGGAAAATTTTGATGATATTTCAAGACTTTCTATTTCATCTACAATAAAAGTAAAAGGTAAATTAGTAAAATCGGAAGGTAAAGGACAAGATTTAGAGGTTAAGGCTGAAAATATTGAAATTTATCAAAAAGCAGACTTAGCTTATCCTTTACAAAATAAAAGACATTCTTTTGAATATCTTAGAACAATAGCACATTTAAGACCAAGAACTAATACTTTTTCAGCAGTATTCAGAGTTCGTTCTGTTCTTGCTTATGCTATTCATAAATTTTTTCAAGAAAATAATTTTGTCTATGTTCATACTCCAATTATAACTGGCTCTGATGCAG
Organism: Fusobacterium sp.; assembly: GCA_018457305.1. Next base: position 4,217 of record JAGYHM010000060.1, read on the forward strand.
AAGGTGCTGGAGAAATGTTTAGAGTTACAACATTAGACTTAAATAATATTCCTAAAAAAGATGATGGTTCTATTGATACATCAAAAGATTTCTTTGGTAAAGAAACTAACTTAACTGTTAGTGGCCAATTAAATGTTGAAACTTACTGTGCTGCATTTAAAAATGTTTATACTTTCGGCCCTACTTTTAGAGCAGAATACTCTAACACTGCAAGACATGCTTCTGAATTTTGGATGATAGAACCTGAAATTGCATTTGCAGACTTAGGTGCTAATATGGAACTTGCAGAGGCAATGATTAAATTCATAATTAAATATGTTATGGATAATTGTCCAGAAGAAATGGAATTTTTCAATTCATTTATAGAAAAAGGATTATTTGCAAAATTAAATAATGTTTTAGAAAATGATTTTGGTAGAGTTACTTACACAGAAGCAATTGAAATTTTAGAAAAAGCTAAAAAGAAATTTGAATTTCCTGTTAAATGGGGAATAGACTTACAAAGTGAACATGAAAGATATTTAGCAGAAGAATATTTTAAAAAGCCAGTATTTGTAACAGATTATCCAAAAGAAATTAAGGCTTTCTATATGAAACTTAATGAAGATAATAAAACTGTTAGAGCAATGGACTTATTAGCACCGGGAATTGGAGAAATTATTGGTGGTTCTCAAAGAGAAGATAACTATGAATTACTTTTAGATAGAATGCATGAAGGTGGATTAAAAGAAGAAGATTATGGTTTCTATTTAGATTTAAGAAAATATGGTTCTTTCCCTCACTCTGGTTACGGACTTGGATTTGAAAGAATGATGATGTATTTAACTGGTATGCAAAATATAAGAGATGTAATTCCTTTCCCAAGAACTCCAAACAATGCTCAATTTTAATTTTATACTTTTGGAAAAAAGGGAGTTTTATTTAATATGAAAAAAATAAAAGAAATTATTGTAGTTGAAGGAAAAGATGATATTTCAGCAGTAAAAAGAGCAGTTGATGCAGAAGTTTTTCAAGTGAACGGACACGCAGTTAGAAAAAATAAAACCGTTGAACTTTTAAAAATTCCTTATGAAAAAAAAGGGTTAATCATTTTAACTGATCCAGATTATGCTGGGGAACAAATCAGAAAATTTTTAAATGAAAATTTTCCTCTTGCTAAAAATGCTTACGTTCCCAGAAAAGATTCTTTAAAAGATGGAGATATTGGAATTGAAAATGCCTCACCAGAAGATATTATAAAAGCATTAGAAAATGCAAAATGTAATTTTGAATTTGATGAAAATAAAATTACAACTTTTGATACAGGTTTTTTAATAGATTGTGGTTTAATTGGAAAAGAAAATTCTTTTGAATTAAGAGAAAAATTAGGGACAGAATTAGGAATTGGTTATTCTAATGGAAAACAATTTTTATCTAAACTTAATAAATATAATATAAGTATGGAAGAGTTTAAAGAAGCATATGAAAAAATAAAATAGATTTAAAAAAAGGGAAAATTTATATTTTCCCTTTTTCAATATTAACTCTTACTTTTTTTCGGGCAAAAAAGTAAACAAAAAGCCCTTGCGAGCCCAAAATTTCTTTAACCGTAAAAACTCTAATTCGTTAAGAAAAACTTGCCAACTCGCTACGCTCAAACATGCAAGATTTTTCTAAAACTCATTACAAATTTTTACTGAGAAATTTTAAAGGCTCTTAAAAAATAAACTTAGTTTTAATACTCAAAAATTCTTTTTTATTATATAAAATTTAAAATAAATTGCATTCCTAAACTTGTAAATATAATTAAAATCCAGCAAATAAAGCCTAATAAAATTGCTTTTCCACCTGTTCTTATTAAATTCATAACATTAGTTTTTAATCCTATTGAAGCCATTGCCATAGTTATAAAAAATTTACTTAAAAATTTTGTGTTATGTATAAACTCTTTTGGTAAATTTATAAGACTTGCAACAAGTGATGCCAATAAGAATAAAATTAAAAATTTAGGAACTAATTTTATTACTGAAACTTTTTTATTTTTTTCACTATTATTTTTATATAATTTTTTTTCTCTGTATATAGAAATACATAAAACTATTGGGATGATAGCCAAAGTTCTAGTTAATTTTATAACTGTTGCAATTTCCAAAGTATTAGTATTATATAAACTATCCCATATACTTGCTGCTGCCGTTACAGATGAAGTATCATTTATTGCAGTTCCTGCAAATACACCAAAACCAAAATCTGACATTCCAAGTATTTTTCCCAGTGTTGGAAATATAAGTGCAGCCAGTACATTAAATAAAAATATCACAGATATTGATTTTGCAACCTCTTCATCTGTTGCCTCTATCACTGGAACTGTTGCAGCAATGGCAGAGCCTCCACAGATTGATGAGCCCACTCCTATTAAGGTTGCAGTATTCATATCTATTTTTAAAAGTTTTTGTAAATAAAAGGCACTTATCAAAGCAATTGATATTGTACTAATTATTATAGGTAAAGATTCCATTCCACTTTTTAAAATTGCACTTAAACTCAAAGAAAATCCCAATAAAACAACTGCCATTTGTAAAATTTTTTTACTTGTAAATTTTAAGCCACTATCTAAAATTTTATATTTTTTTACAAAGGGCATTAAAATCATTCCTATAAATATTGCAATTACAGGTGCACCAATAATTGGAAATAATTTTCCAAAATAAGTTGCAGGTAAACTTATAAAAACACACAATAATATTCCATAAATTATTTGCATAAAAAGTCCTCCAAACTTTTATTTTCAGTTTAATTTTATCATAAAATAATTAAAAAAAATATATTGTTTTAAATAAAATTATATAATATAATTAAAAAAAGGCGACCTGCGTCCTTCGGACTGCTCGCCTCTCTCGTGGGGGCTTCGCCCCCTACACCCCCTAAAATCGTTTTAGAGATTTTTACCCG
>JAGYHM010000061.1 GCA_018457305.1 Fusobacterium sp.
TAGAATAAATTGTCCCCTTTTCTAATTTTATAACTTCTGCCTTTTCTTCTGCATAAAGATTAGCACATATCAAAATAAACGATAAAATTAAAGTTTTTTTCATTTTGTCCTCCATAAAAATTATTTTGTTTTATTTATTATTGAATATAGATAGTTCTATTAACTAACTATAATAAATACTATAAGTTTTATAGTAAAAAGTCAAGAGGAAAATTTTAAAATTTTAACTTTTTTAATCTTTTATTTTTTCTAAATTATCAAAGTCTAATTCTATATATTTATGAATTGTTTTTAATACTTCACTAACTATTTCATATTTGCTAGGTACTTCTTTTTCTTCCTCATCATCTGGTATATTTATTCCCTTACTATTAGTAAAAGGTGAAAAATAATATGTTTTCCATTTTTTTTCATACTTTTTATCTATATGTTTCTTATTCTCAAATAAAACTTCCCCACTTATATTAGAAACTAATTTATAACTTATAAAAAATTCTAACTTTGTTCTTTTTGAATAATTATTTTCATAATATGTTGTGTTCTCTATAGTTTCTTGATTATTAGAATTTTTAATTTTCTTTTTATAATTTCTAGGGAAAGTTTTAACAGTAGTTTTTGGCTCTAAATACATAAAATCATCTATGTCTATATATAAAGTCGTATCTGGATTTCTTTCTCTTATTTTAAAATAAGTTTGGTCTAAATTATTATATAAATAATCTTCCACATAATTTGAAAAATATCTATTTCCTCTTATATCAATATTATATGTTTTTTCTATTTTTTTATTTAATTCGGCAATTTTTTTGTCAATATTTTTTTTCATATCATAGTCAAAATTTAAAATATATTTATACAGATGATATTTTTTAATTTTATTTTTATAACTATCTTCTGTTATCATACTACTTCTTTTTACAATTTCTTTTGCAACTCTTTTTCCTCTCTCTTTATGTAATTTTCTATCTACTTTTATGCCTTGTAAATCTTTCTTAGTTTCTTCTGATAAATACAAAAAAGATTTTTCCATTAAAAAAAGTTTTTCTTCATCTTCTTTTTGAGTATAATAAAAAATTCCCTTTTGATATAAATCTTTATATGCTTCTAATAATTCTATATTTTTTTATTGATTTCAAAACTATTTTCTAATTTTTTTATAGCATAAATATAATTATTATGCTTAGCACTACTATATGCAGAATAAATTGATAACTTTGTGCAAGAAATAAAAAATAATGTCAAAATTATAAAAATATAAATTTTTTTCATTGTCATTACCCTCCTCTATTTTTATTTTTTATTATACACCATCAAAAAAAATAATTCTATTTTTAATTTATTTATAAAAGTATAAACCTTTGCTAAAAAAGATTAAAAATAAAATAAATGCATTATTTCGCAATAAAAAAGAGCGACCTGTGTCCTTCGGACTGGTCGCCTCTCTCCCCACACAAATCAAATTATAAAAAAATAGCCCTAAATAATAATATTTAGAGCTACTCTTAAATAAACTTAATTTTGTTAATTAGTCTCTATTTGCTATTTTAATACCTGAATCTTCAAGAGATGAAAGCGTAGATTTACTATATCCTTCTTTTTCTTCTTTTTCAGAAGTTAAACCATCTAATATATTTTCATAGTTAGATGCATCATCTTGTGATTTTTTATATTTTTGAATTTCTTCAGTTAATATAGGTAATACTTTGTGTAAATCTGCTACTATTCCTAAATCTGCTACTGAGAATATAGGTGCATATTTATCTTTGTTTATTGCAATGATGTATTCAGATTCTTCCATCCCTGCAACGTGTTGAATTGCTCCAGAAATTCCACATGCAAAATAGATTTCAGGTCTTACTGTTTTACCAGTTTGTCCTACTTGTCTATCATGAGGCATATTTCCAGCATCAACTTGTGCTCTTGAAGAAGAAACTGTTGCTCCAATTTCTGCTGCTAAATTTTCAAGAATTTCAAAGTTAGCTTTTGCTCCAACTCCTCTTCCTCCTGATACTAATATTTTAGCTTCAGAGATATCTACTTTATGTCCACCTTCTTTAACTACATCAAGAACTTTTACTTTCATTTTAGAAGTATCTATTTCAACAGCAAAGTTTACAACTTCTCCTGTTTTTCCTTCTAACTTAGGTAATTTTTTCATAACTCCTGGTCTTACAGTTGACATTTGTGGTCTATGATCAGGACTGATGATAGTTGCCATTAAGTTTCCACCAAAAGCTGGTCTTGTCATCCATAATTGTTTATCTTCAGAAATTTCTAGTTTTGTACAGTCAGCTGTTAATCCTGCTGTTACTCTTGAAGATACTCTAGGTGCTAAATCTCTTCCTATTGTAGTTGCTCCAAATAAAACTATTTCAGGTTTTTCAGCATTTACTACTGCTGATAAAACTTGTGTATATGCTTCTGTATCATATAATTTTAATTCTGGTTTATCTATAACTAAAACTCTGTCAGCTCCATGTTCGATAAGTTGTTGGCTAAGCCCTCCAATATTATCTCCTAATAACACAGCTGTAACAGCTTTTGTTTCTAAATGTTCTGCTAATCTTGTAGCTTCTCCTAATAATTCCAATCCTACATTTTGTAAAACACCTTCTCTTTGTTCTGCAAATACTAGGATTCCTTTATAATCACTTAAATTCATATTTTTTTTCTCCTTTATTTTAGATTATAAATTTCTCTTTTAATTTTTCTAATATAATTCCAGCTGCTTCTCTTGCATCAACTTCATGTAATACTCCAGGTTCTTTTGCACCTTTTGTAAATGATTTTTTAACTTTAGTTGGTGATCCTGCAAGACCTATTTTAGCTGGGTCTACTTCTATATCATCAAAAGTCCAAGTTTCTACTTCTTTATCAAATACTTCAACTATGTTTCCAACTCTCATATATCTTGGTTGGTTAGCTTCAGCAAGTACAGTTACTAATGCAGGTAATTCTACATTTAATAAATAGTATCCATCTTCATTAGCTCTTTTTATTGTAAGAGATTTACTTGCTTCATCATATTTCATTTCTTTTACATAAGAAACTTGTGGTAATCCTAAATGTTCTGCTATTTGTGGACCAACTTGTGCAGTATCTCCATCTATTGCTTGTCTTCCTGCAATGATTAAGTCTGCGTCAATTTTTCTTAATGCAGCAGCTAGTGTATTAGAAGTAGCTAATGTATCAGCTCCTCCAAATTTTCTATCTGTTAAAAGTATAGCTCTGTCAACACCCATTGCATAAGCTTCTCTTAATATAGCTTCAGCTTGAGGTGGTCCCATAGTTATAACAGTTACATGTGCTCCATATAAATCTTTTAATTTTAATGCTTCTTCCAAACCACCTTTATCATCAGGATTCATTATACTAGGAACTCCATCTCTGATAAGTGTTCCTTTTACTGGATCTAGTTTGATTTCAGTTGTATCTGGAACTTGTTTTATACAAACTACTATTTTCATCTTTTAATCCTCCACCTCGTAATTATTTTATTATATTTGCTGCAATAACCATTCTTTGAACTTCTGAAGTTCCTTCATAAATTTCAGTTATCTTAGCATCTCTCATCATTCTTTCTACTGGATATTCTCTTGTGTATCCATATCCACCAAATATTTGAACAGCTTTAGTTGTAACTTCCATAGCTGTTTCAGCTGCAAACAGTTTAGCTCTTGCAGCATCTAAAGAATAAGGTAATTTATTACTTTCTCTAAATGCAGCTTTATATACTAATAATCTTGCTGCTTCTACTTTTACATCCATATTTGCTATTTGGAATTGAGTATTTTGGAATTTAGCTAATGATCTTCCAAATTGTTTTCTTTCTTTTGCATATCCGATAGCTTCATCTAAAGCTCCTGCTGCAATTCCTAATGCTTGAGATGCAATTCCTATTCTTCCACCATCAAGTGTCATCATAGCAATTTTAAATCCTTTTCCTTTGTCTCCTAATAAATTTTCTTTAGGTATTCTTGCATTTTCAAATATCAATTCACAAGTTGCAGAACCTTTAATTCCTAATTTCTTTTCTTTTTTTCCAATTGAGAAACCAGGTGTAGTAGATTCAACTATGAATGCAGATATTCCTTTAAGTCCTTTTGATTTATCAGTCATAGCAAATACAACATATACATTTGCATATCCAGCATTTGTTATGAATATTTTAGAACCATTTAATACCCATTCATTTGTTTCTTTGTCTAACACTGCAGTTGTTTGTTGTCCAGCAGCATCAGTTCCTGCATTTGGTTCAGTAAGACCGAATGCTCCGATCCATTCTCCACTTGCCATTTTTGGTAAATATTTTTGTTTTTGTTTTTCATTACCAAATTTTAAAATTGGCCATGTTCCTAAAGATGTGTGAGCTGAAACTATAACTCCTGTTGTTCCACATGCTTTTGATAGTTCTTCAACTGCCATAGCATACATTAAATAGTCTCCTCCTGCTCCACCATATTCTTTTGGTACAGGTATTCCCATAAGTCCTATTTCAGCCATTTTTTTAACTGTTTCTTCTGGGAATCTTTCGTTCTCGTCAACCTCCTCAGCGATAGGTTTTACTTCCTTTTCAACAAATTCTCTAATCATTTGTCTGAAAAGTTCATGTGTTTTAGGTACATTGAATTCCATTATCTTCCTCCTCATCATGGATTTATAAAAACTTTGATGATATTTTAACATCTATACATTATTTCTGTCAACACCTTTTATAAATTTTAATTTGTTTAGTTTTTTAGTATTTTTTGTTCATAAATAAAGGGCTTTTTTATTTTTTTCTTAATAATTTTTCTTAAATAGTGTGTTATAATTAAGTTGTTGAAAGAATATATAAGGATGTGTAAAAATGTCAGATAAAAATAATTTAAATAATATTAAAGAGAATATAAATAAAAATGAATTGGAAAGTATTATTCCACTATTAAATAAAAATTTAAAAATTATTCAAAGAAGTGATTTTTTTAATTTTTCTATTGACTCTCTTTTAATTTCTGAATTTTTAAATATCAGTAAAAATACAAAAAAAATTGTAGATTTAGGAACTGGAAATGCTGCTATTCCACTATTTTTATCAAAAAAAATAAATTTACAAAATTTAAAAATTTATGGAATAGAAATTCAAAAAGTTTCTGCTGACTTAGCCAAAAGAAATATTGAAATAAATGGGCTTAGTGAAACTATACAAATTATATATGATAATATGAAAAATTATTTAAAATATTTCACTAAGGGAAGTGTTGATATTGTGGTATCAAATCCACCGTTCTTTAAAGTAAATGAAAATTCTAATTTTTTTAATGAAAAAGAAAGTTTAACTATTGCTAGACACGAAATTGAAATTACTTTAGAGGAACTTATAGAAATAAGTTTTAATCTTTTAAAAGATAGAGGTTATTTTTATCTTGTCCATAGAGCAGATAGACTTTCAGATATTTTAAACTTATTAAAAAAATATTCACTAGAAGCAAAGAGAATAAAATTTTGCTATACTACATCTGAAAAAAATGCTAAAATCGTTTTAATTGAAGCAATAAAAAATGGTAAATCAGGTTTAACTATTCTTCCACCACTTGTTATCAATAAAAAAAATGGAGAATATACTGATGAAGTTTTAGAGATGTTTAAATGATATTTAAATAATTTTTAAAAATTTAAAGAATTTAAAAATATTTTGAGGGAAAATATGAGAGATAATTTACAAGTTACAAGAATTATAAGCACGGCAAATTTATTAGGAAAAGTTTTTTTAATGAGTGGAGCTGAAGTATACAGAGTTGAAAATGCTGTTGCCATAGTATGCAGAAGATTTGGATTAAAAGGGGAATCTTTTGTAACACAAGCCTGTGTTTTAACTTCTGCAAGAAAAAGAAATGGAGAAATTATTACAGAAATCAATCGTGTTTATAGTATTTCTAATAATTTAGATAAAATTGATAAGATAAATAAAATTATTTTAGATATAGATAAATATGATTTAGATTCTTTAGAAAAGGCTATTAAAAAAATTCAAACTGAATCTATTTACACAGATAATGTTTTAATGATTTCTTATTTTTTTGCTGCTGCCTTTTTTGCAATCTTATTCAAAGGTGGTTTCTTTGATTTTTTAGTTGCTGGTTTTGGAGGAGTAATTATATTTTATATAAATAAAATTGCTAGTTTATTAAAAATAAATAACTTTTTTATAAATACTTTAAATGGTTTTTTAATAACTATTTTAGCAGTTTTATCTACAAAATTAAATATTATTTATACACCTTCTCACTCTGTTATCGGAGCTTTAATGCTACTTGTTCCCGGACTTGCTCTAACTAATGCAATCAGAGATTTAATTAACGGAGATTTAATTGCAGGAACATCAAGAACAGTAGAATCATTTTTAATCGGTGCTGCTCTTGCAATAGGAGCAGGTTTTGGTTTATTTGTTATATCTTAGATAAGGAGTTTTTTATGGATTTTTTAGAACTTAATTATTTAGAAGTTTTATACTCTTTCCTCGCTACTTTTTTCTTTTCAATAATTTTTAATTTAAGAGGAAAAAAATTATTTTATAGTTCTACTTGTGGAGCTTTAGGTTGGTTTACTTATTTGCTAGCCAGTCAATTTTATAATAAAACTGCTTCTTATTTTATAGCAGCTATGATTATAACCATCTATTCTGAAATTTTTGCTAAAAGAAATCGTTCCACTGTTACAACAACTTTAATTCCAGGCTTAATACCATTAGTTCCCGGAAGTGGAATTTATTATACTATGTCGTATTTTGTTGATAGAAATATTTCTAAGGCAGCAGATATGGGG
>JAGYHM010000062.1 GCA_018457305.1 Fusobacterium sp.
GCTTCAGATATAACTTCTGTTAATTCTTCCATTTGAGGTTCTTCTTGTAATTTCACTAATTCATTTTCAACCGCTTGTAATGTCATAGACATATTAGTTCCAGTATCTCCATCTGGTACTGGATAAACATTTAAATCGTTTAATACATCAGCATACTTTGACAGCCATCTACTTGCTGCTATAAATAATTTCATTAGTCTCACTGGTGTTAAAGTTTTTATTTCAATTTTCATCTGTATTTCCTCCATTAAAAAGTTGGTGGGCTAACTACCCATAGTGCCTTCACTTGTTTTTTTGTATTATTTTTAAATCTATGTTTTATATTAGACTTAAAATATAGCATATCTCCTTGTCTTAGATGATATGTTGTATCCTCTATATAAATATCTAATTCTCCCTCTACAATATAGACAAATTCTTCTCCATCATGTGAATAAAAATCTCGTCCACTTTCTCCCTTGGGAGCTATTTCATACATAATTGGCTCCATATTTTTTTCTCTTGAATTTATCAAAAGAGATAATTTTGTATTAGAACCTTTACTTTCTGCATACTTTATATCTTCACTTCTTACAAACTTAACATTATTTTCTATTTCATCTTCATCATCTATAAGATAACTAACTCTTACATCCAAAGCATTTGCTATCTTTTTTAAATTCTCTATTGACGGCGAAGCCTTTCCTTGCTCTATTTGAGATAAAAAACTTGCCGAAAGTTCTACTCTTGTTGCAAGTTCTCTAAGTGAAATTTTTTTATCATTTCTACTTTTCTTTAATTTTTCTCCTATCGTTCTCGTCATATATCGTAACCTCTACTTCATATTTTTTAAATTTTTAAATAACAAATACAATGAATACATCATTGTTCTTTGTCTAATTCTATTTCGCTCTCCTTTAAAAATTTTCTTTGTTACTTCTATTTTATCGTTTAGTTTAATTCCTATATACACCAAGCCCACTGGTTTTTCTTCTGTTCCACCGTTAGGTCCAGCAATTCCTGTAACTGATATTCCAATATCTGTCTGTAAATTTTTAAGCATTTCTTTTGCAACTTCTTGACTAACAGCACCATATTTCTTTAATATTTCTTCACTTACTCCCAATCTTTCTATTTTTGAAATATTACTGTATGTTACCAGTCCTTCTTTGAAATAAGAAGAAATACCAGAAACCCCTACTAATTTACTTGCAATCATTCCACCAGTACAAGACTCTACTGTAGAAATTGTGAGTTTTTTCTCTTTTAAATAGCCAAAAATTTTATTCTCTAATCTATCTGTATCTTCACCTATTATAAAATCACTTATTCTATTATATAACTTTTTTTGAATTTTTTCCACTTTCTTTTTATTTTCTATTTTTGTTTGCAGTCTTATCAGTATTCCGTAGTCTTTTACTAAAAATTCATAAAAAATATCTTCTTCTGTAAAAATATCTTTTACAGTTTCTTCCAACATACTTTCACCCATACCATAAGTGATTATATCTTTTATGTAAATTTTACTTTTTAAATTATTTTTTTCTGAAAAATATTTTAAAAATTTTGGAAACATATTTTTTAACTCATTTGGAAAGCCCGGAAAAGACGCTATGTTATCTATAAAAGTTGCAGGTGCCATACCCACATCATTTTTAAAAGAAATTGCTCCCTCTGGTTTTTTTATTTCTTTAATATTAGATTTCGTTAAATTTAATTTTCTTTCACTATATTTTTTAGTTAATTCTTTTAATTCTTCCTCATCAACTATCATTTTTTTATTTAAAAATTTTGCAATACTCTCTTTTGTTATATCGTCATCAGTAGGTCCAAGTCCACCAGTTGTAATTATTAAATCTACATTCTTTTTGGCATAGTCTAAAACTTTTATTATTTCTTCTTCAACATCTCTTGCAAACATTTTAAATTCTATTTCTACACCTATTTTATTTAATTGTTCTGCTATGTAAATACTGTTTGTATCTATCATAGCACCATTTAAAAGTTCTGTTCCAATTAAAATTATTCCTGCTTTCATATTTTTTCTCCTATTTTAATACCTTAAACTTGTATAGGGTATAATCTCTGTTTTTCCTTAAATTTAGGCTTTTATTAAAAAAAGATTGTCCAAATGCAAACTAAAATAAAGTTTCCTATTATTCCAGCTAAGAAATCATCTAAAACTACTCCCACACCATTTTCTAGTGATTGTGATCTATTGATAGGTCCTATTTTAGTTATATCTAAAATTCTAAAAATTACAAATGCCAAAACTATTGCTATTAAATTTGATTTTACTCCCACGGGATTTATTAAAAATAGAGTTGTTAAAAAACCTAAAACCTCATCTATAACAACTGCTTGTGGGTCTTCCTTTTTATAAATTTCTTTTTCACAAATATCTGCAACATAAACTGATACTGCAAAAAATGTCATTAAAAAGAAAAAATAAAAAGAATTATACAACATCATATTAGGAAAAAATCTTTTCATATAAGATAAAATTATAAAAACTGGTATTCCTCCCAATGTTCCAAAAGTTCCCGGCATAAAAGGAAATTCTCCCAAGCCAAACCAAGTTCCTAAATTTTTTATCATATTATTTTCAATATTTTTCATTAGTACACTCCTCTTTTGTAATTGTATTCTCTATATTCACCTTTTTTACTTTTCAATTGTAATAAAACTTTTTCTATTTCTTCTTGACTTTCATTTGTAAATTCTAAGACTACTCTATCTACTCCTAAACTCTTTATATCTTCCATTATATTTATAATATTTAGAGGTTTTTCCAAAAATATTTCTGTCCCATAATTATTTTTAGTTATAAAGAAATTATCACCTTGTTCATTGCTTATAACTTTTTCCGAAGATAAGTCCACATCAATCGTCATTCCCTTTAATTTAGAGTAGACTAAAAGAGATTTTTGCAGTCTTGTATTTCCTAAAGTTTTAATTTTTGAAAAGCTTATTTCTGGTGAAATTATAAAAGAATCTAATTTTTCTATTTTTTCCAAAACTTTCATCGAATAAGAATTAACTATATTCATATTCCAATTTAACATTACTTTTTCATTTTTATTTTCTAGTAATTCATAAAAATTTGAAGCCAACGGATTTTCTAAATTATGCTGACTTAATTTAGACTGCTTTGCCATATCATAAGTTCTAAAATAAATATTTGAAATATTATATTTTTCTTTTTGACTTTCAATAAAATCTTTTTGCTCCGAATTATTAACTAAAATATCTATTGCTAATTCTTCTTTGGGCTCGCCACGGACTAAAGTCCTGCTCGCATTAAGCGACGCAGGGGCGTCGCTCTCCCCTTTCAAAACAAGTTCTTCTTTTCTATCGTTTAAATTTAATAAAGTTTCTTCTTTATTTATTGCTCTTGTGGTTTCTTCTTTTCTATCGTTTAAATTTAATAAAGTTTCTTCTTTATTTATTGCTCTTGTGGTTTCTTCTTTTCTATCGTTTAAATTTAATAAAGTTTCTTCTTTATTTATTGCTCTTGTGGTTTCTTCTTTGGGCTCGCCACAGACTAAAGTCCTGCTCGCATTAAGTGATGCAGGGTTTGGGGGCGTAGCCCCCACAAGAGAGGGCGACAGTCCCAAAGGGACGCTGTCGCCCCCTAATTTTCTTCTAAAAGATAAAATAAGTTTTTCTCTAAATTTTTCCACTGCCTCTCTTTTTATATTTTTCAATTCTGATAGAGGTAAAAATATATTTTCATCTTTTTTTATCTCTATATCCCTTATTATGAATTCACTATCTCCAACTGCTGATAATTTTTCTTTTATCTCATCCACACTTAAAGATTTATTTTTTGCAAGCTCTACTATGCTTTGCCCTTCTATTTCTACTGATATATTTTTTTCTTTTAAAGAAAATTTTATTTTTTCTCCTAATCTTGCTGAAAATTCTCCATAAATTTCCAATTTCTTATCAGTAATTTTTAAATTTTTAGCCACCTCATCATTTATAGTTTTATTAAAATTTTTATAAATAAATTTAGTTCCCATTGGATAATCCATTTTAATTATTTCTCCAATACTTGCTTCTTTTCTATTTTCTTTTACTCCCTTAATATCTATACGGCTTAAATTTGTTCCACCTAAAACCTTATAATCTTTAGATAAAAAACTAAGTCCATCGCCACAGATTAAACTTGTTTCTAATTTTAATTCACCTTTTTTTATTTCTCCAACTTTTTCTCCAATATTATACGAGTAATCTTTGTTCATTATGTTTCTATTTGTTCCATAGAAATAACCTTTTGAATAACCTCTATTGAAAATTTTACTTGTATTTTCTTCTGTTTCATTCTCTTCTATTAAATTTCTAAAATAAGAAACTGTTTCATAAACATAGGTAACATCTTTCATTCTACCTTCAACTTTTATACTTTCAACACCAATTTCTTTAAGTTTTTTTATTTCTTCCAAACCATATAATTGGTCTTTAGGACTTAAAAAATAAGATTTCTCTCCACAAGAACCTTTATATTCTTTTCTGCAAGGTTGGGCACACATTCCACGATTTCCGCTTCTTCCACCGATGAAACTGCTCATATAGCAATTTCCAGAAATAGATATACATAAAGCCCCTGACACAAAAACTTCAAGTTCCATATCTGTATTTTCTCTAATTTCTTTTATTTCCTCAAAAGATAATTCTCTTGCTAAAACTATTCTCTTAAAACCTAAAGTTTTCAAAAAATTTATCTCATAATAATTTCCAATCGTCATCTGTGTACTGCCGTGAATTTCAATATCAGGGAAATTTTCGTGTATATATTTAGCCAAACCTATATCTTGGACAATTATTGCATCTAAACCATATTCATACAAGACTTTAATCTTATCGTATAAGGTTTCAATTTCTGAATTTGACATAATTGTATTTAATGTCAAGAAAATTCTTGTCCCCCTTGTATGAGCATAATCTATTGCAGTTTTTACTTCTTCCATAGTAAAATTTTTTGCATTTCTTCTTGCTCCATAACCTTTTAATCCTAAGTAAATTTCATCTGCCGTCGCCTTTATGGCTGAATAAAATCTTTCCATATTTCCAGCAGGTGCTACAATTTTCATATTTTATATCTCCTTAATTACTTTATCTATTCTACACTTATTAGAAAGCCCTAATAAACAAATGACAATTACGGAACTAACGTTCCTACCATATACACACTCAAAAAAAATATTTATAAAATTCATTTTTTTTAAGAGGGTGTCGGGGCTATCGCCCCGACACAAAAAGGGCAACAGTCCCATAGGGACGCAGTTGCCCCAAAATAATTAACTCATTTTTTTATTAAATTTTCAACTTTTTCTAAAAGTTCCTCTAAACTTCCATTATTTTCTATAATATAATCTGATTTTTTCATTTTTTCTTCATTTGATAATTGAGATGAAATTATTTTTTTTGCAAGTTCTTCACTCACATTATCTCTCTTTTTTATTCTTTGAATTTGAACACCATAATCTACTACAACTAAAATAATTTTATCACATAGTTTATCAATTCCACTTTCAAATAAAAGGGGAACATCAAAAACAATAGGCGAAGTGAACGTACTTCCCCCCTTTTTTATATTTTCAAAAAATTTATAGACTTTTGGATGAATTATAGAATTTAAAATTTTTAATTTCTCTGAATTTTTAAAAACAATCTCTTTCAATTTATTTCTATCTATATTTTTTTTATTATTTCCTTCTAAAATTTCTTCTCCAAAATTTAAAATTATTTCTTTTTGAACTTCTTCTGTTTCAAAAATTTCTTTTGCAATTTTATCTGCATCATAAATTTTAAATTTTTTTTCTGCTAAATATTTTGATACAGTACTTTTTCCACTTGCTATTCCACCAGTTAATCCGATTATCATAAAAAAACCTCTTAAATTTATTTTTGTTTTATATTATACCATATCATATTTTTTAAATTTATTAAATTATAAAACTATTAAAATATAAATAAAAAAAGGAGAACTTTTGTTCTCCCTTAAAATTTTGATTATTTTCTGATTCCTAATTTTGCTATTAGTGCTCTATATCCATCTAAGTCTTTCTTAGTTAGATAAGCCAATAATCTTTTTCTTTGTCCTACCATTTTTAATAAACCTAATCTTGAGTGAAAATCTTTTTTATGCACTCTCAAGTGTTCTGTTAAATGGTTGATTTTTTCTGTTAAAAGAGCTATTTGTACTTCTGTTGAACCAGTATCTGCTTCATTTTTTCCAAACTCTTTTATGATTTCTTCTTTTGTTCTCATAGCTATTTTTTCCTCCTAAATATTATTATCTAAGCTAAGTAATACATAAGCTACTTGCAAAACTGAGCCTAAATTCCTTTGTAATTCTATCATATTTTTTATTATTTTACAAATTTTATTTTTTATTTTTCACTTTCTTCTGTTTCAAATAATTTTGCTTGCTCTGTATCTTCTTTAATTTCTTTTATTTCACTTATTTCTTCAATAATTTTTTCTATATTTTCTTTCTTTAAATCTTCTTCTTTTTTATTTTCTTGTTTTTCTTTTTCTTCCTCTTGAGCCAGTAACTCTTCTGCTGTAATTTCACCTTCCATTATGGCTTCAAATTCATCTCCCATAATAGTTTCTTTTTCAAGTAAAACTTTTGTAACAGCTTCTAACTTATCTCTATGCTCATTTAATATATCTATTGCTTTTTTATAAGCATCATTGATGATTTTTCTTATCTCATCATCAACTTCTTTTCCAGTTTGCTCACTGTAATATTTTCTTTGGAACATATCTCCATA
>JAGYHM010000063.1 GCA_018457305.1 Fusobacterium sp.
TTTATGTGATTTTGAGAAATTAGTAAATAAAAAGGGTTATTAAATTAAAAAATAATTAAATATTAAGGGGAACAAAATTGGAAGAAAATAAAAATTCATTATATTTATTTGATTTAGAATATAAAAATGTAATTGGAGTAGATGAAGCAGGTAGAGGTCCTCTTGCTGGAGAAGTTGTGGCAGCTGCTGTGAAATTAAAAGAATATTCGGAAGAACTAGATGAAATAAATGATTCAAAAAAATTAACAGAGAAAAAAAGAGAAAAATTATTTGATATTATAAAAGAAAAATTTTATGTTGGAGTGGGGATAGCCACTGTTGAAGAAATTGATGAGATAAATATTTTAAATGCCACTTTTTTAGCAATGAGAAGAGCATTAAAAGATTTAGAAAAATCTGAAATTAATTTAGATGAAAATTTAATTTTAGTTGATGGGAATTTTAAAATTAGAGAATATAATGGAGAACAAATTCCAGTTGTAAAAGGAGATTCAAAAAGTTTATCTATTGCTGCTGCTTCTATAATTGCAAAAGTTACAAGGGATAGAATGCTAAAAAATTTGGGAAAAACTTACCCAGAATATGAATTTGAAAAACATAAGGGCTACGGGACTAAAAAACATATTGAAGCAATTAAAAAACTTGGAAAAATAAAGGGAATACATAGAGAAAGTTTTTTGAAAAAAATCTTAAATGTTTAGCATAGTGGCAGAGAATAAATTCCAAATAATAAATTAAAATTTCTAAGAGCCTTTAAAATTTCTCAGTAAAAACTTGTAATGAGTTTTAGAAAAATCTTGCGTGTTTGAGCGTAGCGAGTTGGCAAGTTTTTCTTAACGAATTAGAGTTTTTATGGTTAAAGAAATTTTGGGCTCGTAAGGGCTTTTTGTTTACTTTTTTGCCCGTAAAAAAGTAAAAGAAGTTTATAGAGTTAAGGTATTTTTGTAGTTAAAATTTTAAAAGAGGTATTCTATGAATAATTGCGAAAAAGGAAACAAATACGAATTAAAAAGCATAGAAAAATTGATTTCTGAAAATTATATTATCCTTGAAAAAAATTATAGAAATAGATACGGCGAAATAGACATAATAGCAAAGAAAAATAATGAAATAGTTTTTGTTGAGGTTAAATATAGAAAAACAAAAAATTATGGCTATGGTTATGAAGCCGTTAATAAGAAAAAACTTTTTAAAATTTTTTCTTTGGCACAAAAATATATACAAGATAAAAAATATACTTCTTATCGTGTAAGATTTGATTGTATGAGCTACCTTGGGGAAAATCTTTATTGGATAAAAGATATAGCGTGGGGTGATGAAATTGGATTTTAGATGCACTAAGTGTGGGACAAGAAATTATGAAGTGAAAAATATTATTCTACCTGAAAAGAAAAATAAATTAATGAAAGTAGAATTGAATACCTACTATGCAAAGACTTGCTTAAATTGTGGATACACAGAGTTTTATTCGGCAAAAATTGTAGATGAAGAAACTGCTGAAGAAATGTTGAAAAAAAAGAGAAAAGGTGTTATGATTAATGCTTAGTTTAAATAAAATTTTCAAAAAAATATTTTTTGACAACTCTTGTTCTATTTGTAAAAAAGAAATAGACAGGGAGGGCTACCTATGTAAAAAATGTTTAAAAAAATTAAAAGAGGAAGCCTATTTAAAAAATATAAAAAATTATTTCTATTTATTTTTTTATGATGATAAAATTAGAGAGGTGATTTCTGATTTTAAGTTAAGAAATAGAAAGGAATTGGGCAAAGATATAGCATATATAATAAAAAAACCTTTATTTGAGTTGCTAGAAAATGAAAAAATAGATATAATTATACCAGTGCCAATAAGTTTGAAAAGAGAAAAGGAAAGAGGCTTTAATCAAGTTGAATATTTATTGGAGATTTTAGATATAAAATATCAAAAAATAAAAAGAATAAAAGATACAAAACACATGTACGGAATAAAAAACTATGATGAAAGAGAAAAAAATGTAAATAATGTTTTTGAAAGTTCTTTAAATTTAAAAAATAAAAAAATTTTGTTAGTTGATGATATTGTTACAAGTGGAGCAACTACGAGAAATATAGAAAAAGAATTATTGAGAAATAACGAGAATATAGAAATTAAAATTTTTAGTGTGGCAATAGCTAGAAAATTTTTAGGATAAGATACAAAAGTGGAGAGAAAATGGAAATATATATAGACAATGAAAAATTTGAGCCAAAGAAAAATAATAAAAAAAATATTGGTAAGATTATCAAGGAAATAACAAAAAAAATAGAAAAAAATCAAAAAGTTATAAGAAATATTTACTTTAACGGAATAAGATTAGAGGGAAGCACAGTTATAGATATTCAAGGATCAGGAGTAATTGAGGTTGAAACAAAATCTTACACAGATTTAATTTTTGAATCTTTAGAGAACTGTAAAATATACTTAAAAACTTTTTTTGAATGTTATGAGGTGTTAAATTTTAAAATTTCAGATAATGAAAAAATTGTAGGAGAAGATATAGAAGAAACTCATTCATTTCTGACTTGGTTTGTAGATTTGATTTATCTTTTGGATGAGGTTTATGATTTTTCGCTGAGAGATGAAGAATTTAATGAAATGGGAGTAGTTTTATTAGAAGAAATAACAGCCTTAAATGAAATGAAAAAAGAAAATAATTACGATACTTATGTAAATAGATTAGGTTTTCGTATAGCAGATTATTTAGAAAAATTTGAGAGTAATATAGAATACTATTCTAAAATTATTTTGGAAGATGAAAAAAATAGAAGAAATTTAATATAAAAAGCTTGAAATAGATTTTTTAGTGCGAGGCGACAGTACCCTGTCGCATCTGCAAGCAGCGAAGCGGGCAAGCCAAAAAAAGAAAAAATAATTTAATAGAGAAAAATAAAATTTAGGAGGAATAAAATGAGAAGAACAGTAATAGCAGGAAATTGGAAGATGAATAAAACTAATAAAGAAGCAGTAGAGGTTTTAACAGAATTAAAAAATTTAGTGAAAGATGAAAAAGATGTAGATGTAGTTATTGGTGCTCCATTTACTTGTTTGGCTGATGCAGTTAAAGCAGTTGAAGGAAGTAGTATTAAAATTGCAGCAGAAAATGTTTATCCAGAAATTGAAGGTGCATACACAGGGGAAATTTCTCCAAAAATGTTAAAAGATATTGGAGTTAGCCATGTAATCATTGGACATTCTGAAAGAAGAGAATATTTTGCTGAATCAGATGAATTTATAAATAAAAAGATTAAAATAGTTTTAGAAAATGGAATGACTCCCATTTTATGTGTTGGAGAAAAATTAGAAGAAAGAGAAAGAGGAGAAACTATAAAAGTAGTTTCAAATCAAGTTAAGTTTGGTTTAATAGGAATTACAAAGGAAGAAGCAACAAAAATAATAGTTGCTTACGAACCAGTTTGGGCAATAGGGACAGGAAAAACAGCAACTCCTGAATTAGCACAAGAAACTCATGAAGAAATAAGAAAAGTATTAGTAGAAATATTTGGAGAAGAAGTTGCAGATGAAATGACAATTCAATATGGTGGTTCGATGAAACCTGAAAATGCAAAAGAATTATTGGCACAAAAAGATATTGATGGTGGACTTGTGGGTGGAGCATCACTTAAAGCAGAAACTTTTTATGAAATAATAAAGGCTGCAAAATAAAAATATAAAGTTTAATAAAATATACGGAGGAAAATAAATGATAGGTATAGGAATAGTTGGATTACCTAATGTTGGAAAGTCTACTTTATTTAATGCAATAACTAAGGCTGGAGCAGCAGAGGCAGCAAATTATCCTTTTTGTACAATAGAACCTAATGTTGGAATGGTAACTGTGCCAGATGAGAGATTAGAAGAACTTGCAAAAATTATAAATCCACAAAGAACTTTGGCAGCAACAGTTGAATTTGTTGATATAGCTGGTCTTGTTAAAGGAGCATCAAAGGGAGAAGGCTTAGGAAATAAATTTTTATCAAATATAAGAGCAACATCTGCAATATGTCAAGTTGTAAGATGTTTTGATGATGAAAATGTAGTTCATGTTGATGGAAATGTTGACCCTATAAGAGATATTGAAATAATAAATACTGAACTTATTTTTTCTGATATAGAAACAATAGATAAGGCAATAGAAAAACATGAAAAATTAGCTAGAAATAAAAATAAAGAGTCGATGGAACTTATGAATGTTTTACCAAAAGTAAAAAAACATTTAGAAGAATTTAAGTTGCTAAAAACATTAGACTTAACAATAGAGGAAAAAAATATTTTAAAAAATTATCAACTTTTAACTTTAAAACCTATGATATTTGCAGCCAATGTTGCAGAAGATGATTTAGCAGAAGGAAATGAATATGTTGAAAGAGTAAAAAAATATGCTGAAGATTTAGGTTCAGAAGTTGTTATAGTTTCTGCAAAAGTTGAGTCAGAGCTTCAAGAGATGGACGATGAAAGTAAACAAGAATTTTTAGAAGCTTTAGGAGTTAAAGAAGCAGGACTTAACAGACTTATAAAAGTAGGATTTAAACTTCTAGGTCTACAAACATATTTTACTGCTGGAGTAAAAGAAGTTAGAGCTTGGACAATAAAAATTGGAGATACTGCACCTAAGGCTGCTGGAGAAATTCATACAGATTTTGAAAAAGGATTTATAAGAGCAAAAGTTGTTTCTTATGAGAATTTTATAAAAAATTCTGGTTGGAAAGGTTCCCAAGAAGCAGGAGTTTTAAGACTGGAAGGAAAAGAATATATTGTTCAAGATGGAGATTTAATGGAATTTTTATTTAATGTTTAAAGTTATAAAAATTAAATTTTAGATAAATTTGTAAATTACTTCTTGACATAGAAAGAAAAATCTAGTAAAATAACACGGTATAGATAAAGAAATTAAGAGGAGGGTGGAAAAATGGCAGTACCTAAGAAAAAGACTTCAAAAGCAAAGAAAAACATGAGAAGATCTCACCATGCTTTAAGTCCAATAGCACTTGCGACTTGTGAAAAATGTGGAGCACCTAAAAGACAACATAGAGTTTGTTTAGAATGTGGAGATTACAAAGGAAATCAAGTTTTAGTTTCGGCTGAATAATTGAAAATATAATTTGAAATTTAAAACGCAGTTAATTAACTGCGTTTTTTTAATTATACAAGCAATAAATATAAATTCTAATATTTAAGTTTTTTATTCAATATTTTCTTTTTCTTCATTTCTTTTTTGAATTTCTTTTTTCATATTTTTCAAAAACATCATATGTTTCTTTTGAATATTTATTTTCTTCTGTGCATTGCTATCTGAAATCATATCAAATATTGGAAATAAAAAGGCAGCAACAATACCAGCAGCAAAACCATTATTATATAAATTTAATCCACCGTGAACTAGCCCAATATTTTGAACAATAGCCAAATGTATTCCGCCTGCAATAACTCCAGCTATAGGACCAAAAGTTCCACAAATAGGAGCAAGTGAAGTAGAGAATAAACCAGATAATGCCAAAGAAAAAGTTGAGATATCAGAAGTAGATTTTGCTAAAATAACTCCGATTAAAATAGGTATGGTATTAAATATTGTTTTTCCATTTGCTGCAAAACCAACCAACGTAAATAAACCTGCCAATATAGGACCATTAAAAGTTTGACCAGTAAAAAAGACAAAAGCAATACCAATGAAACCCATAATACCCATATTTATATAAGATAAGCCATAACCATATATTTCAGTGAAATCAGAATTGTATCCGTCATCTTTTATAAGTTCAAAGTAGCCAGAAAAAGAATTTTCATTGATGAAAAAACCTATAATAATTAAAGATAGAAAACAAACAGAGCAAATTATTTTTATAGGTAAATCAAAAGTTGTTGAAATTAAATATTGTTGATGAATTTCAAAATTATATATTTTTAATATGGCAACAATAACCGCTCCTAAAATACCTGCTGTAAAGCCTAAATTATATAAATCATATCCGTTATGAAAATTATATAAACTTTTAGCCAGTGGAATAACTATAAATCCAATTAAAACTCCAATTAAAATAGCCTTGATATATGAAGTTTCATAGTTTGCACTATCATTAAAAGCAACGGCACTAACAAAGGGGGCCAAGGCACTTGAAAATGCTATGCCAATTAAATTTTCAGAAAAATCTGTTGAGGTATAGATAGTATAAATAAGTCCTCCTAAGTAAAAGGGGAGAATATTTAGCATATTTTTTCCAAAAAATGAAAATCCAAAGAGTGTAAAGAATGCTGCTATAACAATTCCATTGATTTTTACTTTAAATAACTTTACTAGAAAAAAATTGAACAGAACAATTAAAACGGCATTTAAAAAAGATGCACCCAAACCTCCAACATATATGAAATCAGTTATTAAAATAGCAGGAGAAGTTAATATTTTAAAAAGCCCAAGAAAAATATTTTCGTGTTCGTGGATAATATAAGCACTAAATCCACAAAAACTAATTAAAAATATAATTGCACATAAAATTTTTATTTTATTTATTCTTTTTTCAATTTTATCCATTTAACACCTCTAAAAAATTGTGATTTAATATTATCTTTAAATTATACCTTATTTTAAATTTCATAGCAATATGATTATTTGAATAAAAATTTTATATATTTTATAAAATGTTGTAAAATAAATACATTAGTTTTAGTGGGGTGCTTTGAGAGTGAATTATTATATTTATATGTTAAGGTGTGAAGATAATAGT
>JAGYHM010000064.1 GCA_018457305.1 Fusobacterium sp.
GTTTCAACTCTAAAAATTACACTCATCTTAACTTTTCTCCTATCTAAAAATTGCATATATTTTCATAAATAATATTACCAACATAAAAAACCATAGCGTCCATAACTGTAATAATTTTTGATAGATTTTATATTTTGTGCATTTATATTTTTTCCTATCAATACTCGTTATATATTTTTCATCTAGCAACTTATATAAATATGGGTCTAATTTTCTAAATAAAAAATAACCTGTCCCAAGTATTATTGCATTCACAGCATATTTTAAATATTTTTTTTGTTTAATGATAATTATTTCATCTAAATTAAATATAATTATATTTATAAATATTAAAATTAAAACTATTAAAAATAGAACACTAAAAAACATACTTCCCATATTTTCAATTATTTTTTCTCTAATATTTATTTTATTTTCTCTTCCAACATACAATATATTAAATATTTCTTTTACAAGTTTCTCCATACATTTTCCTTAAAAAAATATTTTTTCTTATATTTAATTTACTTTGTTTCCTGTTTTTAATTCATCAACTAAATCTCTTAACTCAATTATTGGTATTAGTTTATCAACTTTTTCTTCATCTAATTTTTCCCATTCTATCCAAGCTAAAGACATAGTTGTATCGTACTCACCTAACAACTGATCAAGTAATATAAACACACCATCTATCATAGTTGAATTTTCTTTATCAAAATTTCTTATATTTAATTCTACTCCAAGCTCATCTTCCTCTATGCAATATCTAAAATAAATATCTTTAAGTCCCATTTCAAAGCCACCATATTTAAGTGTAAAATTTTCTGGATTTGGAGTTCTTTGTCTAAATGCTTTTATCTCCCAATTTTCATATTTTGGAGCTGCTTTAACTAAATCTATTACCAAAGGAAATACTTCTTTTATACCATTAGCTGAAATAGCAAATTCCCTATATCTTTCTTCAAAAATAGGACTAAACTCAAATAAAAGTCCATCTCCTACTTTTTCTAATTCATTTGATAATTCTTCAAATAATTCTTCTTGCATTTCTGAATTTTGTATATGGTCATAATATTTTTGATTGTTTTCATCAAACCATTTCCAAAACTTTTGGTATTTATTCATATTTCCTCCTATAAGTTTTCAAAAAACTCTACTTAAAAATAAATTTATTTTTTTTCATAAAATGAACCATGAATTAGTTGATAATATCTATGCTCTCCATCTTCATGAACATCTAACATAGCCAATAAAGAATCATTTGGTATTCTTGTTCCCGGTAATTTATCTTGAGAAAGATATACTGTATCTACTAAAAGTTTTGCTCCTTTAAAATAGTCTGCTCCAAAATCTTCTCCATCAACATCAAAATTTATATGTGATTTTGGATTATTCAAATCTTTAACTAATTTTTTAAACTTAGCTGGAACTTCAACTATTCCATCACGCATATCTACCAATAAATCAGCAACTGTTCTCATAAATTCAAAATTATTTTTATGTGCTTCATCAAGTACATGTAAAACTATTATTGCAGCAGACGGACTATCTCCCGGCTCATACATACTAGGTGCAGCTTGAACTACCATAGGAAAAACAATTTTTGCATTTTCATATCTTTCATAAAATTTAGCCTTTCCAAAAAATGGTGGCTTACCTGCATTTACTTTAAAAAATTCTGTATCTCTATCTCTTGGTGTAGCCATATATGGCTCTAATCTACTAAAATCAGTTTGCCCTAGTCTTTCATTTTTTTCTGCCTTAGCCTTTTGTTTTGCAAGTATTCTTTCTCTCAACTCTTTAACATCTTGCCCATTAGCTTCCATTTTGTCTAAATCTTCCATAGAAAGATTATCTTCCCAATTTTTATACGCATCTAATCCTTTAAATAATCCCATAATATACACCTCCTAATTTATTAGGTATATTTTAGCACCCCCCCCCCCGAATTTTGTCAAGTCATAATTTTTTGGGAGGTTGTACCTCGAATTATATTTTTTAATTAAATATAGTTGAAATATTTTTATCAAAACTTATGCCATATTCAAAAAATTCTTTCACTAAAACTTCTTGGGCAATTTCTATATCTACAACTCTACTTGTAATAACTAATAAGTCTTCTGTTACATCATCATCTATAATATAACCAAGTCCTGTTTCACCTAAAACCTCATCAATATTCATAGCCAAAGAATACGGATTTACTCTTGGAAAATCAGTCAGCATAATTTTTAATTCTTCCATTTCTTCATCAAATTCAGTAAAACCTTCTCTTAATTTTTGAGTAATTATTTCTTTTCCAATTTCAACTGACCACTTAATTCTTTCTTCTGTTCCTCTATCTCCAACAAAACCATAGTGAACTATACCTTCGCCATCATAATCTTCCAGTCCAAAAATTCCAAAATATTCTAAACCTTTCATACTTTTACGATGTAGCATAGTTAAATCATAAATACTATCTTCTTCCTCATCTTCTTCAAATTCATCTTCTCTTGCCATTTCAACTATATCAACTTTTGTTTCTTTGTAAAATTCATCAAGAGCCTTTGCCGAATATGAAACTTCACTGTCTGCAATAGATAAATCATGTAAGCATTTAAAATCTAATAAAAATTCTATATCCCCTTTAATTTCTGTGTCAGTTATATCTATTTCTCTCAACTTAATACAAGGTTTTAAACTTTTTATATCTCCCTTAATATTAGAGCAACTTAAATCTAAACTCTCTAAATTAACTAAACTAGAAAGTGATTTTATATTTCCAGAAATATTTTTATTTTCATAAATAGATAAAGTTCTTAAATTTTCTAAATTAGATAAACTTTTTAAATTTCCTTTAATCGGACAATCTGCTATATCTATTTCTTTTAAATTTTTTAAATTTTTTAAATTTTCTAAATCTTTAATATCTCCTGTAAAATGTGAATAAGACAATATAAGGTCTTCTAATTTATCAAAATGTTGAATATCTTTTAAATCTCCCTTTACTCTCGTATCGCAGATATACATAATTCTCAAATCTTTAAAGTCTTTTAAATCTGATAATTTACCTTTTATTCCTTGCCCAGTTAAAATAATCTCTTTTAGATTTTTTAATTTTTTTAAATCTGATATATTTCCTTGAACTATTGAGCCAGAAAGATTTAAAATCACTAATCTTTTTAAACATAAAACATCTTTTAAATCTCCAAAAATATTTGGATATCCAGGGTCTCCATGATTTAAACCTAATTCTAATAAATTGACAAACCATTTTAAATCTTTAAATGAATGTATCTTTGTTTCCATTTCTATTTTTTCAATGTCAACACAGCCATTTCTTAAATATTCAACCAAATTTAAAGATTCTCTATAACCTATATCTTTATGTCTAATTTCTCCCTCTAACTTATATAATTTTCTTACTGCTTCTTCAAAACCTTTATCTTCAAATTTTATAATTTGCTCTGGATTTTCAAGTTCTATACGACTATCTTTATATCTTTCAAAATCTGCTTCTTCCATCTTATCGTTTTCAAAAATATTTTCACGATTTACATCAAGCACAAAAAAATCTTTATCTTCAAATTTGAAAAGTACTTCTTTTAATAAATAATATGCACCTTTTTTTATTTTATATCTCAATTCTTCATTATACAGTGGAGCAACTTGTAAAATATTTAATTTTTCTCCATTTTCTAACTCAACAATTTTTTCTTCTATTTCTCTTGTTTGCATATTTATAAATGGCATTAAAAGTAAGGCTACAAATTTATCTTTACTTGCAAAGCCCATTTCTTCATAATTGTTTCCACTTCCATTTCCTATTGAATGAAAATTCCCAAACCAAGTTTTTTCTTCTAGTGGCATTCTTGCTAAAATTTTTAACCAACGGAATGGCCAATAATTATTTTCATCTTCATCACTAAAATCTAAATTCCAATCACTTGGCAAATAAAACATAAGTTCTGCTCTTTTATTCCCCAAATCTTCAGGAACATCCATTTTGTATGCTCCCATACCCTCTGTCATAATAATATAATAATCTCTTTCTTTTGTTGGCTTTGAAACATGTATATCAATGTGTAAGGCATCTGACACTACTTCATGAAAAACATTTTCAAATTCTCCAAAATGTTTTTCTCTATATTTTTCTAAAATATCTAAATCTTTTTGACTATATCTAAATTTTTCTTCTATTTTTTTATCTTCTTCCAATTTTTCCTCCAACTCTTCTTCTAAATCTATTTCAACTTCAACATTTTTTGCTTTCAATTTTTCTACTATCTCAACATCTCTATCTACACAACTATAAGTCAAATCTACTTCTTTTAAGTTTTTTAATTTTAATAAATGAGAAAGATTTCCATATGTATCTGTACAAGCTAAGTCTATATATTTTAAATTCTTCAAGTCTTTTAAATCTTCAAGATTTCCACTAATATCACAACTCATAAGTGAAATATCTTCTAATTTTTTTAAATTTTTCAAAGAAGAAAGATTTCCCTTAATTTTTTCACAATCATTCAAATCTAAAACTTTTAAATTTGGAAAGTCTTTTAAATCTTCAAGATTTCCTTTTATATTTGTCCAACCTAAAACTAGCTTTTCTAAATCTAAACCAACTAAATCTTTAAGTGTTCCTTTTATCTTAGCATCACACATATTTATTTTTTTCAATTTTTTAAATTCTAACAAATCTTTTATATTTCCCTTTATCTCTACTCCTGTTAAAGTTAAAAGTTCTAAATCTTTTAACTCTTTAAGTAATTTTATGTTTCCTTTGATTATACTTCCAGATAAATTTAATATTTCTAATTTAGTTAGATGAACTACATCTTTTAAGTTTCCAAATATTTCTGGATTATCTGGATCTGAAAAATTTAAACTTAAATTTTTTAAATTAGGAAAATATTTTAAATCTTCTAAACTTTCAATTTTTCCATCTAACTTTACAAAAAATGTTTCTTTATCTTCATGTCTATCTGAATCATAAAAAACTATTTCCTCTATTTTTTCCAAATCTTCCAAAGTCATATCATCATTCAAATCAAATAAATCTTTTATTGCTTTTTTGAAAACTTCATCTTTAAATTTTAATTTTTTCATTTTTCAGCTCCTATATTTTAATTTTATTAAAAATTTTTTGGCTCGCCCGAGCTAAAGCTCTGCTCGCTAGGGCGACGGTGGTGCCGTCGCCTCCCACCTAATTTTATAAAAATAATTTGTGGGGTTTGGGGGCATCGCCCCCACAGGAGAGGGCGGCAGTCCCGCAGGGACGCTGTCGCCCTTTTTTTATTTTATCTCAAAAATTTCTTTTAATTCTTCTTTTGTTTTTGCTGAAATTTCTATTTGATTATCATCAAGTTTTTTATAGTCTTTAATCTTTTTAATTGCTTCTTGATAATTAAGTTGTATTATCTCTTCTCCACCTAAAAATATCATTAATAGCCAATTAGAAATTTTTCCATGTTCTTCCTCTATTTTCATATTTTCATAACTAAGTACAGGGGTTAATGGTAAAACTATATCATAATCACAACCAAAGCTATAATAACCTACTAATTTATCTTTTATTTTAAGAAATTGTTGTCTTGCAAAGTAAGCAGGACTATGAAAAACTTTCTCTACCATTTCATCAAAAGTTTTTACTTTATTCTCACTTTCTATAATTTCATCTAACATTTTTTTAGAAATAGACATAGTTATTCCATTTACTCCTAAAAGTCCAACACTTTCTTCTTCTTTTAAATTATAACTTTCTAATAATTCTATTCCTCTTAAAACTTTTTCTTCACAATTTATATCTTCTACTGTTAAAATTTCATCATCTTCATCTATCAATTTTCCATCTATCTTATTCAAAAAATCTTTTAAAAATTCTGAAATAACTCCCCAATCTTTTGTCGTTGATGGAACACTAGCTCTAACCTCAAAGCACTCTTCATTAAGATAAAATTCTAAACCACGACTTGAAACTAATTTTTTCCCTAAAAGCAACACATTATTTCCAATTTTTTCTTTTAAAAATTCTTCATCATCATATAAAAAATCATAATTATCTCCCATAAATTCTAAAAATTCATTCACAGATAAATTTTTTATTTCCTCTATTTTTTTATTTTCTTTTGGCACTACTTTAAAAACTAAACTCATTTTATTCACTCCCTTTTAATTTATAAAAATATTTTCTTTTGCTTTATTTGTTTCTTTTTGTTCTTTTTTGTTTAAATTTGTTTCGTTTGTAATGACGGTATCTTTACATAACGGATAATTCTTTATACTCTTTTTTATAACTTTTTCCATTTCAGAATAATTTATTCCTAGAAATCTTACCCAAAGTCTTTCAGGTGTTTCATCATAATTAAAATAATAGCCTCCATCTATTTGTTTAGAGCTACATTCTAATCTTATTCTTTCAATTAGCTTACCTCCATTATACTTTTGGATTATTTCCTCTGGTAAACCACGAGTATCTATTCCTAAGGCTAAAACATCATACTCTCCTATATCTATTTTTTCTTTTCTTTTATCGTCATATGTAATTTCTACATAAGAACCTTTTGGTAAAAATAAAAGTTTTTTTATTAAATCTACAAATTTTTTCTTCCAATTTTCTGCTTCTGCATAGATTTCAAAATTCATTTTACAAGCAAAAGGACGATTATTATTTTTATCTACTAAAATATCACTTCCAGTAAAAATTCCCAAAC
>JAGYHM010000065.1 GCA_018457305.1 Fusobacterium sp.
TCTCTAAAGAGACTGTCGCCCTTTTTGGTGTTGGGGCTTCGCCCCAACACCCCAATAAAAAAGAAGAAAAAATAGATATAATTTTTAAGGCGAAGCCTTAAAGCGAAGTCGCCGCCACGACATACCAGCGAGCAGAGCGTGAGCTCGGGCGAGCTAAAAATAATTTTATAGAAGGACTATTATGGAAAATTTAAAATATTTAACTTTATTATCAAAAACTTTTAAAAATATTGCAGAAACATCGACTGAAATAATTAACTTAGAAGCAATTTCAAATTTACCAAAGGGGACAGAACATTTTTTAACAGATGTACACGGAGAATATGAAGCCTTTAATCATGTTTTAAGAAATGGTTCAGGAACTATCAGAATGAAAATAGATGATATCTATGGTGATACTTTAAGTGATTTTGAAAAAAGAGAACTTGCTACTGTTATCTATTATCCAAAAGAAAAATTTGAATTAAAACAAAAACAAGAGAAAAATTTTGAAGCTTGGACGATAGATATTATTCATAAACTTATAGATGTTTGTAAATTAGTTTGCTCTAAATACACTCGTTCAAAAGTTAGAAAGGCAATGACAAAAGATTTTGAATATATTTTACAAGAATTACTTTATGAAAAAAAAGAATTACAAAATAAAAAAGAATATTTTGAATCTATTATTGCAACGATAATTTCAATTAAAAGAGAAAAATATTTTATAATTGCAATTTCAAATTTAATTCAAAGATTAAACATAGATCATTTACATATAGTTGGAGATATTTTTGATAGAGGACCTAGTCCACATTTAATAATGGATACATTAGAAACTTATCACAATGTAGATATCCAATGAGGAAATCATGATATTTTATGGATAGGTGCAGCACTTGGAAATAAAGACTGCATTGCTAATGTTATAAGAATTTGCTGTAGTTATAATAATAATGATATTATAGAAGATGCTTATGGAATAAATATGCTTCCACTTGCAACCTTTGCTTTAAAATATTATTCAAATGACCCTTGTAAAAAATTTAGACCTAAAGAGGGTATAGATAGTGATTTAGTTGCTCAAATGCATAAGGCTATAAGTATAATTCAATTCAAAGTTGAAGGTATTTATTCAGAAAGAAATAAAGAATTTAATATGCAAGAAACAGAAGTTTTAAAATTTATAAATTATAGTAAAGGCACAGTTAAAATAAATGGTGTAGACTATGAATTAAATGATACGAATTTTCCAACTATAAATCCAGAAAATCCTTTTGAATTGACTGAAGAAGAAATAGAAATTTTAGATAGATTAAAAAATTCTTTTATGAATAGTGAAAAATTACAAAAACATATTGATTTGTTATTTTCAAAAGGTGCAATGTATTTAGTACATAATTCAAATTTATTATTTCATGCTTGTATTCCTATGGAAGAAAATGGAGAATTTTCAGAATTTGAAATTGATGGAGAAAAATATAGTGGAAAAAATCTTTTAGATAAGGTTGATAATTTACTTAGAATTGCTTATGTTAATAGAAAAGATAAAAACAGAAATAAAAAATATATAGATTTTATTTGGTATCTGTGGGCTGGAAGATTATCTCCACTTTTTGGTAAAGATGTTATGAGGACTTTTGAAAGATATTTTATAAATGATAAGACTACTCATAAAGAAAATAAAAATCCTTATCACAAACTAATAAATGATGAAAAAATTTGTGATAAAATTTTTAGAGAGTTTGGTTTAAATCCAAAAACTTCTCATATAATTAACGGACATATTCCAGTTAAAGTTAAAGAGGGAGAAAGTCCGATAAGGGCAAATGGAAAACTTTTAATTATAGATGGAGGTTTTTCAAGAGCATATCAAAAGACAACAGGAATTGCTGGATATACTTTAATTTATAATTCAAATGATATAACTCTTGCCTCACATACAAGTTTTGACTCAAAAGAAAAAGCTATCTTAGAAAATTCTGATATGATTTCTTCTCATATAGTTGTTGAAAAAAAAGAAGAGCGAATGAGAGTTAGAGATACAGATAATGGAAAAAATATTCGTTCTCAAATTGATGATTTAAAAGAGTTATTAGAAGCATATAGAAAAGGAGTCATAAAACAAAACTAAAAAAAGGGAGTAAAAATAAATTTTTACTCCTTTTATAATATGGAAAATTATTTATTTCTATTTATTTTCATCTCTTTTACCAGCACTTAAAATACTTTCAACATCAAAAGCGTGGCAAGGTGTTACAGCATAAACCATAGTGCAATGTGGACACTCGTATTCAAAAGTTTTCATTTCAATTTCATTTCCACATTCTCTACAATTAAATGTTGCAGGGAATGGCATAGGATTATCACTAAATCCCATCATTTTTAATTTATTTAAAACTTGTTTTCCATCTTCAAATTTTCCAGAACAACCTTCGTGCATATTTTTAACCTCCAAATTTTTTTAAATTATTTTATAAATCCACCAGCAATAACTGTTCCCTCATTATTATAAAAAACAATTCCTTGACCAGGTGTTATTGCCCTAACTTTATTATCAATAAATTTCACATCAAAATTATTATCTTCAAGTTTTTTTAATACACATTTATGTAAAATATCTCTTGATCTAGTTTTAGCATAACATTCTAAATTATCTAATTCATCATAAGATTTTATTAAAAATAAATTTAATTTTATAGCAGTTAATCTATCTTTAAATAAATCTTCGTTAGAGCCGACAATAATATTATTATTTTTTTTATCAAATTCTAAAACATATAAAGGTTCTTTGCTAGAAATTCCCAAACCTTTTCTTTGACCTATTGTATAAAATGCAAAGCCGTTATGTTTTCCTAAAATTTCTCCAGCCTTATTAACAATATTTCCTTTTTTTAAAACTTTTCCTTTTGAATCATCAATTAAAAATTCTTTAAGTTTTCCATCTTCAACAAAGCAAACCTCTTGGGAATCTTTTTTAGAATAAACTCTAACTCCTAATTGTTTGGCTAGTTCTCTAAGTCTTGGCTTTTCTAAATCTCCAACTGGAAACATAATATATTTTAAATTTTCTTTTTTTATTTGTGATAAAAAATAAACTTGATCTTTATTTGCATCATCACCAACTGTTAAAAGTCCATTTTTTAATTTTGTATAATGACCAGTTGCCATAAAGTCAGCACCTTTATCTTTGATAAATTCTAAAAGTTTTCCAAATTTTATATGTCTGTTGCAGACCATACAAGGATTGGGAGTTCTTCCACTTAAATATTCATCTACAAAATAATCCAAAACTTTTTCTCTAAAATCTTCTCTAACATCTAAAACATAATGCTCTATTCCTAAATCATCACAAACTTTTTTAGCATCCGCATCTTCATCGTTAAAAACTTTCATCGTAACACCAAAAATATTATAACCTTGTCTTTTCAAAAGATATGCTACAGCAGAGCTATCAACCCCTCCACTCATTGCAATACCTATTGTTTTTTTTGTATTTTCTTCATTAAATTTAACATATTTCTCAAATTCTGTATCAATTTCTTTTAAATTATTCATTTCTTTTTTCCATTTCCTTTTCTATAAGTAAACATTTTTTTGTTTTATTAAAATAAAAATATTTTTTTCAAAGAATTAAATATAATTAGTATAGCTACTATAAGAATAATAGTATTTGCCAATTTTATAATTTTTACTAATCTCTCTATTTTAAAAATTTTTCTAAAGTGAGCTAAGCCTTCAACTGTAAAAAACCAAAGTGTTCCACCACCAATAAAAACTCCGAGAGGAATTTGTATAAATGAAACAGTTGAATTCCCATTATAAACTTTTAAAAAACTAAAAATAGAAGATATAACTAAAATACTTGTTATATTTGTAAGTGCTAAACCAACTCCAGTTAAATAATTTTGAAACATAGTTTTAAATTCAAAATCAAATTCTTTAACTTGAATATTTGATAATAATTTTTTTCCTGCCATTAAAAATAGAATTATTCCAATGAATAAAGATAAATAATTTCCATATTTTATAATATATTCATCAATAGTAAGTACAAAGAAAAGTGATAGAGCAGAGTAAATTAAATCTACTGTTACCATTCCCAAAGCAGTTGCATAACCTTTCCACTTCCCTTCTGAAATAGTAAGTTCCATACAATAAATACCTACTGGTCCAAAGGGCAAAGATAAAATTATTCCAGTTATAAGACCTTTAATTATAGATAAATCCATTTATAATCCCCTATATTTTTTTAATTTAATAAACTTTCTTCTTATTTTAACATATTTTTAATGTTTTTAAAATTTTTTTATGATATAATTTAAGAAAGAGTAAAAAATAAATAAAAAATAAATAAAAAAGGAATAAAAAATGACAGAGATAGAAATAAAAATAATAAAATTTTTGTTGTCTGCTGCTGTTTATAGTGAAAATGCTATTTTAAAAAATTTAGGAATAGATAAAGATACTTTAGATAAAAGTTTTGAAATTTTAGTTCAAGAGGGATATCTTGAAAATTTTGAAGAATTTATGAAAAGAGAAAATTTAAATGAAGAAGGAGATTGCTGTAAATCTAAAAAAGAAAAAAAAGTTGAAAGTGCTTGTGGTTCTTGTGTAGCCTCTTCATCTTGTGGGAGTGGTTCTCATTCTTGTTCTTCATCATCTGATTCTTCTCATTCAAGTTGTTGTGATGATAATATTTTTTCAGATATGACTGATTATTCTAAAATAAAAGTTCTTACTATGAAAGCAATAGATGAATTTTCTTAAAAAAATAAAAACCGATTGTAAAATTATTTTCAATCAGCTTTTTTATTAAATAATATATTTTATAATAAATCTATATTCATTTGTCTACAAATTTCATAAACTTCTTGAGACCAAATAGAAGCTTGTACTTCTCCAATATGTAATTTATCTAAAAAGAACATACAAATTCTTGACTGACCAATTCCGCCACCAATAGTGTATGGTAATTCTTTATTTAATATCATTTGATGATAAGGCATTTCTTTTCTATCTTCACAATTAGCAATTTTTAATTGTTTTTCTAGTGAGTTTTCATCAACTCTAATTCCCATAGAAGAAAGTTCTAATCCTATTCCTAGAGGAGCATAATTAAAAATTAAATCTCCATTTAAATTCCAATCATCATAGTCAGGTGCTCTACCATCATGTTTTTCTCCAGAATTTAAAGCTCCACCAATTTTCATTAAGAAAATTGCACCAAATTCTTTAGCTGCAGCATGCTCTCTATTTTTTGGAGTTAATTTTGGATACTTATCTTCCAATTCTTGTGTTGTAATAAAAGTTATTTTTTTTGGTAATTTTTTTGAAAGTTGTGAATACTCAGCAGTAATATAATCTTCTGTTTCTTTAAATACAGAATAAATTACCTCAACAACACTTTTTAAATATTCTTCGTTTCTATCTTCTTTTAAAAGAATTTTTTCCCAATCCCATTGATCAACATAATAAGAATGAATAAAATCTGTATCTTCATCTCTTCTTATTGCATTCATATCAGTATAAATTCCTTTATGAGTTTCTATATTATATCTATATAGAGCCATTCTTTTCCATTTTGCAAGTGAATGAACTATCTCAACTCTTTCACCACTTTTTGTATCAAAGCTAACAGGTCTTTCCGTTCCATTTAAGTTATCATTTAAACCTGTCTCTGGTATTACAAATAAAGGAGCAGATACTCTAAGTAAATCTAATTTTTCTGAAAGAGTTTCTTGAAAAAAATCTTTTACCTTCTTTATTGCAATTTCTGTTTCTAATATTCCTAATTTTGATTTATAAGCCATTTTTTCCTCCTACTTAACTACTAAATTACTACTTTATTGGTACAGTATAACATTTTTTCTAAAAAATTTCTAATTTTTTTTCATTAACTCAACTGCTTTATTTAAAACTTCTGAAAAATTTCCATTGATAACAAGGCTTGCATCTATATCATATTGAGTTTCATCATTGTTAATAATAATTAAATTTTTTCCTTTAAAATACTTAATATAATATGCTGCTGGGTAAACTGTTAAACTTGTTCCTGCAACAATTAAAGTATCTGCTTCATATAATTCATAGATTGCATCATCAACAACTTTTTGATTTAATTGCTCTCCATATAGAGTAACTTCAGGTCTAACTATTCCACCACATTCACAAGATAAATTTTTTGTAAATTTTTCTCCACAGCCTAAACAATACCATCTTTTTAAACTTCCATGTAATTCAATTACATTTTTATTGCCTGAAACTTGATGTAAGTCATCAATATTTTGTGTAATTATTGTTTTTAATATTCCACAATTTTCTAAATAAACAAGAGCTTTATGTCCTTTATTCGGTTTTAAGCCTTCAATAGGTAATTTTTCTTCTACATACTCATTAAAAATTTTTCTATTTTTTAAAAAGAAATCTATGCTTAAAATTTCTTCTGGCCTATATTTATTTTTATATAAACTAGAATATAGTCCATCTTTCCCTCTAAAATCTTTTACACCTGAGTCAGTAGATGTTCCTGCTCCTCCAAAGAAAACTAAATATTTAGAATTTTTTATAATTTCTGCTAATTTTAAAATTTTTTCTGTTAACTCTTTTTTATTTTTCATTAAAATCAACTCCTAAATTTTTATA
>JAGYHM010000066.1 GCA_018457305.1 Fusobacterium sp.
ATGATGTTATAGAAACGACTTTGATGAGTATGTTTTATATGGGGAAATTTGAAACTATGTTGCCTAAGTTAAAATCTCAAAATTTTGAAGGCTTGGAACTTATAAGACCACTTTATTATGTTGAAGAAAAGAATATAAAAAAATGGGTAAATCATAACGGACTTTCACTTATGAATTGTGGTTGTACTGTGG
The DNA here is from genome assembly GCA_018457305.1 of Fusobacterium sp. Next base: position 193 of record JAGYHM010000066.1, read on the forward strand.
TGGCAGGAAAGACATCGAGCAAGAGAAAGGAAACAAAAAATTTATTAGCAGACTTATTACAAAATAATCCTAATATCAAAAAGAGTATAATGCAGTCGGCTAAGAATGTAAATTTAGAGAAAATTTTAAGTTGGAAACATAAGGGAGAAGAGTTTTCTTATTTAGATTATTTATAAAAATAATTGGGTGATATTGTGAAAAATAATTTGGAAGAAATTTTGAAAGAAAAAATTTTAATATTAGACGGAGCTATGGGAACTCTTTTGAAAAAATATAAATTGAATTCAGAAGATTTTTGTGGTGCTTTAAATTGCTATGAAATATTAAATAAAACACGAACTGATATAATAAAAGAAATACACGAAAAATATATTTTGGCTGGTGCAGATATAATTGAAACGAATAGTTTTAATTGTAATTTAATAAATTTAGAAAAATATAGTTTGGAAGATGAAGTTTATAATTTGGCAAAAAAATCTGTTGAAATAGCAAAAGAAGCAGCAAAAATAAGTGAAAATAAAATTTATATTTTTGGAGCAGTAGGACCAACTAATAGAAGTTTGAGTTTTTTGAAAAAAAATAAAGAAATAAATTTTGAAAAGGAATTTTTAGAATTAAAAAATATATTTAAAGAGCAAATTTCTGGGCTTATAGACGGAGGAGTAGATGCTATTTTAATTGAAACTGTTTATGATAAATTAAATACAAAGGCAAGTTTGGTAGCTTGTGAAGAATTATTTAAAGAAAAAAATAAAAAAGTTCCTATATTTGTTTCAATGACAGTAGATAAAAATGGAGATATAGGCGGAGAAAAAATAGAAAATATTATAAGAGAATTAGATAATAATTTGATTATAGGTTTTGGAGTGAATTGTTCTTTTGGAAGTAAAAATTTATTTTCAGTTGTGGAGAGAATAAAAAAGGCTACAAATAAATTTATAATTTTTTACCCAAATGCTGGAATACCAAATGAAAACGGAGAGTACCCAGAAGATATAGAGGAAATAAAAACAAATATAAAACCCCTATTAGAAAGGAAATTAGTTAATATAATTGGTGGTTGTTGTGGAACAGATTTTGAATATATAAAAAATTTAAAAAAATTAGAAAAAAATGCTTGCAAAAAATAAAAAGTGATGATATAATTAATTACAAAGTTGATTTTTAAGATTAAACATAAATTTTAGTAAGCAAAACAAAATAAATTAATCAAAATAAAATTGGTGAGATAAAATATCTGTTTCAGATTACAGAGAAGACTTTACATAAGAAAAAGATGTTTTATTTTTAAAAGTTAAAAATACTTTTAAAAGGAAAACAAAATTATTTTTACAAATTAAATATGATATCATACCAACCTTATAATAATATAAAAAGGGACTCCTAGCTCTAATCTAGGAGTTTCTTTTTTATATTTAAGGAAATTATATTTTGACTTTTTGGGCTCGCTACGGGCAAAGCCCTGCTCGCCCTTTTATGTCGGGGCTGTCGCCCCGACACCCTCTTAAAAAATTTATAAAAAGAATTTTTGGGGGGGTGTAGGGGGGCACCGCCCCCACACGAAAGGGAAACAGTGAGCGTACTTTACCACTTCGTTAAGCATCTAAGATTTTCTAAAAGAGCAAAGCTCTTTAAGAAAAACTAAGAAAGCGAACGCAGTTTCCCTTTTTTTATTATAGTAAAAATAAAAAAATAATGTTAAAATGATAAAGTAAAAATCAAATTTGCAGAAAGGGGGAAGTATTTTAAAAAAAAATTTAAAATACAGAATGAAACTATGTATTTAATGGTAGATAATTATGATTCATTTGTTTATAATCTTGTGAGATATTTTGAAGAAGAAGATATAGAAATGGAAATTATTAGAAACGATTTAGTAAAATTAGAATATATTGATGATTTAATTAAAAATAAAAAATTAGAGGGAATAATAATTTCTCCTGGACCTAAAAGTCCAAAAGATTGTGGGCTGTGTAAAGAAATAGTAGAAAAATATTACAAAGAAATTCCAATTTTTGGTGTTTGCCTTGGTCATCAAGTTATAGGTTATGTTTTCGGCGGAGATGAAGCAGTTACAAAAGGTAAAAAACCTATGCACGGAAAGGTTAATAAAATAAAAACTACTAGAAAAAATATATTTAAAAATCTTCCAGAAGAATTTAATATAACAAGATATCACTCTTTAGTTGTTCATGAAGAAAATTTATTAGAAAATTTTACGATAGATGCAAAAACAGAAGACGGAGTTGTGATGGCTCTTTCACATAAAAATTATCCTTTATATGGAGTTCAATTTCACCCAGAAGCAGTTTTGACTGAGTATGGACACGATATGATAAGAAACTTTATAGACTTATCAAAAAACTGGGGAAAAAAGAATTAAAAAAATTAGGGGTGAAATAGCTTATGTATGAAATAAAAGTTAAAGTAAAAAAATTAGAAAATTATATAGATATTTATAAAATCTTTAAAGTATTAAAGCAAGAAAAAATAGGAAAAGATTTAGCATTTTTAGATTCATCTTTGGAAAATAAATACGGAGAATTTTCAATTATTGCTTTAAATTCTTATTTAGAATTAAAAGAAAAAGACCGAGAATTTTTTATAAATAATGAGAAGAGCAAAGAAAATTTTGAGGATTATTTAAGTAAATACTTAAAAGAAAATGAATATAAAAATTATCATGACTTACCTATTATATCTGGAGCGATAGCATATTTTTCTTATGATTACGGAAGAAAATTTGAAAATATCAAAACAAGACATAAAAAAGATATAGATATGCCAGAGGCAGTTGTTACTTTTTATAAAACTTTTATAATTGAAAATAAAAAACAGAAAGAAATTTTTATTGCTTATGAAGATGAAAAAGATTTAGAAATTTTAGAAAATTTATTAAAAGAAAAAATAGCTTTACTCGAAGAAAAACAAATAGAAAAAAAATCTGAACTAGCAGATTTTAAATCAAATTTTGAAAAAGAAGAATATTTGAAAACTATAGATAAGATGATTAACTACATAATTGAGGGAGATATTTATATTACAAATATGACTCAAAGATTAGTGGTTGAAAGTTCTAAAAAGCCACTGGAAGTTTTTGAATATTTAAGGACACACAATCCTTCGCCTTTTGGTGCTTATTTAGATTATGGAGATTTTCAAATTGTGAGTGCCTCTCCTGAAAGATTTATTAAGATGAAAAATAATTTTATAGAAACAAGACCTATAAAAGGAACTAGAAAAAGAGGGAAAACTCCAAAAGAAGATGAAGAATTGAAACAAGAATTATTAAATTCAGAAAAAGATAGAAGTGAACTTTTGATGATAGTTGATTTGGAAAGAAACGATTTACATAGAATTTGTGAAAAAAAATCTGTAAAAGTTGAAGAGTTGTTTGAGGTAGAAACTTATTCAACTGTGTTTCATTTAGTTTCAACTATTGTTGGAAAATTAAAACAAGAATATAATGTTGTAGATGTTATCAAGGCAATGTTCCCAGGGGGATCTATAACTGGTGCACCAAAAATAAGAGCAATGGAAATTATAGATGAACTTGAAAATTCAAGAAGAGATTTATATACTGGTTCGTTTGGATATATTTCTATGAATGGGGACTGTGATTTTAATATAGTTATAAGAACTGCTGTTCATCAAAATGGGAAATATTATTTGGGTGTTGGTGGAGGAATAACTTGTGAGTCAGATTTAGAGTTTGAGTATGAAGAAACTTTACAAAAGGCAAAAGCAGTTTTGGAGGCATTAAAGTAATTTGTTTTTGGGGCAACAGCGTCCCTGCGGGACTGTTGCCCTTTGTGGTTGGGGCTTCGCCCCAACTCCCCTTGATAAAAAAAGATGGGGGAATGGGGGCGAAGCCCCATCATGTACCTACTTGCCAGTGAGCATAGCGAACGCAGGCAAGTCAATAAATAGGAGAAAATATGGAAATAAATTTAGACAAAGGTTATAGTTTTGGGCTTGGAGTTTTTGAAACAATTTATATTCATAAAGGAAAGGCAATTTTTTTAGATGAACATTTAGAGAGATTAGAAAATTCTATAAAAAAACTAGAAATTTCTAAAAATTTTAATAAAGAAAATCTAAAAAAAGAAATAGCAGAAGAATTAAAAAATAATTTTTCAAAAGAAGTAGAAAGTCAAGTTTTGAAAATTATAATTTCAGATAAAAATAAAATTTTTCTTAAAAGAGAGTATTCTTATAAAAAAGAAGATTATGAAAAGGGTTTTGTTTTGAATATAGCTCAAACTATGAGAAATGAAAAATCTATTTTTACTTTTCATAAAACTTTAAACTATGCAGATAATATTTTTGAGAAAAGAAAAAGTAAAAGTTTAGCTTTTGATGAGCCAATATTTTTAAATTCACAAAAACAAATTACAGAGGGAGCAACGAGCAATATATTTTTTGTAAAAGGAAATAAAATTTATACTCCTAAAATAAGTTCTGGTTTGTTGAATGGGATTTTAAGACAATATTTAATTAAAAATTTTGAAATTATAGAAATAGAAATTTACTTGGAAGATTTAGAAAATTTTGATGAGGTTTTTATAACAAATTCTCTTTTAGGAATTATGGCGGTGAATAAAATAGAAATAAACAAAAATAAAATTTATGAATTTAAAAACAGAGAAATTAGTCAAAAAATTTTTAAAGAATATAAAAAAATATTAGAAAAATCTTTAAGATTATAGAGGAGGAAAATCTTGGAAAAAAAATTAGAAAGTAAAAGTTTAGATATGGAAGTGGAAAGTAAGGCATTATTTATAGGATTTTTAATAAATTTATTTATGGGAATGGCAGGCTGGTATATGTTTATAGAGACAGATATAGATGCTTTATTTTTAGATGGAAATTTTTCTTTGATTTCTGCTTTTGGTTGTATTATAGCAATTTTAATAAGTAAATATTCAGAAAAAAAGACTAAATATTTTCCAAATGGCTTATATTTTTTAGAGCCACTGTATGCAACTTTAAAAGGACTTTTATCTTTATTTTTAATTTTAGTAGCAACTGATTCAGCACTTGTAAAATTATATAATTTTTTATTTTTAGATGTTGGAACAATGTTAGAATTAGAAAATATTTTATATTATTCTCTTCTTATGACTTTTCTATGTTTTTTACTTGCAGGAGTATTTTTTAAATATAATAAAAAAATAGATGATAGAAGCACAATATTATCAACAGAATCAAAGTCTTCTTATGTAGATGGGATAATTTCTCTTGGATTGGGAATAGCTATTGTACTGGTAACATTTTTACCTAAATCTGGAAATACTCTTTTTGTTTATTATATTGGTGATGCACTTTTAACAATATTTTTGGTTATATTTACAATAAAAACTCCGTTGAGGGCTTTAAAAGAAAGTTTTATAGAGGTTATGAATGGGGTTATTAGAAAAGGAAAAGTTAAAAAAGATATAGAAAAAATAATAGCACAAAAGAATGATAATTATAATAATTTAAAAATTGAAAAAATAAATATACATAAAGTTGGAAAGAGTATAAATGTAGTTCTTAAAATTGCTGTTGTAGATGAAAATAAAAGTGTGTCTGAAATTTTAGAGTTTAAAGAAAATTTATTTAAAGTTCTGGAAATAGATTTTAAAAATATAAGTTTAAATATAGTTTTATAGAAAATGGAGAATAAATTATGTGGAAAAATAAAAAAGTAGAGATAACAGATGAGCTTGTAGAATATTATAGAAAAAATCCTGACGAATTAGACTTGTTGATAGACAAAGAAGAATTTAATATAAAATTTTTAACTTATTTTTTTATTGTGGGTTTAGTAATAACCATAGGGAGTAGAGTTTTAGCATATATTTTTAGAGATGTATGGGGAGATTTTTTAAATAATGTGGTACTTGATGTTGTTTCAGAATTAGGTATAGCAATTTTTGGAGGAGCAGTTACTGCTTATTTACTGGAATATTTACAGAAAAAGCAGTATGAAGAAAATAAAGATTTAAGGAAAAAAATAAAAGAAAAAATTTTAGAAAAAAGTAAATTAAAGTAAAAATAATTTTTGGGGGTTTGGGGGCGTACTCTACCACTTTGTTAAGCATCTAAGATTTTCTAAACAAACAAGTTTGTTAAGAAAAACTAAGAAAGCCCCCATGAGAAAGGGCAACAGTCCCGTAGGGACGCAGTTGCCCCTTTTGTATAAAATTTATTTTTTCTTTTCTTTAAAACTTAAATAAATTAAACTTCCACCTGCAATAATAATTATAAAAGAAGTAATAGTATCTAAGTAAGCAGGATTTACAAAATCTTTTAAATAAGAATAAACTCCAAAAGCAATTAAAAATA
>JAGYHM010000067.1 GCA_018457305.1 Fusobacterium sp.
TCATATATGTTGGAGGTTTGGGTGCATCTTTTTTAAATGCCGTTTTAATTGTTCTATTCAATTTTTTTCTTGTAAAATTATTTAAAGTAAAAATCAATGGAATTGTTATAGCTGCATTTTTTACACTCTTTGGATTTTCATTTTTTGGAAAAAATATGCTAAATATTCTTCCTTTCTATTTGGGAGGACTTATTTACACCATCTACACCTCAACGGAATTTTCAGAAAATTTAATTGGAATTGCATTTTCAAGTGCTTTAGCACCTTTTGTTAGTGCTGTTGCTTTTAATGATAGTTCAAATTATGAAACGTCTTATATTAAAGCTATTTTAATCGGTGTCTTGATTGGTTTCATCGTTATTCCTCTAGCTAAAAGTTTATATAATTTCCACAACGGATATGATTTATATAATTTAGGCTTTACTGCTGGTATTTTGGGAGCTGTTATTGTTGCTATCTTAAAAATATATAACTTTGAAATTCATCAACAATATTTAATTTCAACTACTTTTGATTTGCCGATAAAAATAATTTGTTCTGTTTGTTTTTTATCTTTGATTATCATAGGATTTTTCATCAATGAAAATTCTTTCTCTGGCTACTTTGAACTCATAAAAGATGATGGATATAATTCTGATTTTACCGAAATATATGGCTATGGTTTATCTTATATAAATATGGGTATTATGGGTTTCATTGGAATTGCTTTTGTATTTTTAACAGGACAAACTTTTAATGGCCCTATACTGGCTGGATTATTTACATTAGTTGGCTTTGCTGCAAATGGAAAAACAATATTTAATACTATTCCTATTTTAATTGGAGTTTTTTTAGCTAAGTCTACTTCTGATATCTCAACTTTTTCTTTGGCACTATCTGGTTTATTTTCCACTTCACTTGCTCCTATTTGTGGAACTTTTGGTCCCATAGCAGGGGTTATTGCAGGAGGAATACATTTGGCTATTGTTCAAAATATTGGGCTAGTTCACGGTGGATTAAATTTATATAATAATGGTTTTGCTGCTGGTATTGTTGCTGCCTTTTTATTTCCAATATTTGATATGATTTCAGATAGCAATGCACAGAAGAAAATAAATATTCAAAAGAAGCATATGATGTTTTTGAAAAATATGAAAAAAGAAATTCAAAAAAGAAATGAAGAAAAAGAAAATATTGAATAAAAAAATCTAGCACTGGGCTAGATTTTTTTGTTTATTATTCTTATTTAGCAGATGCTTCACAAATTGCATCAATAGTAGTAGCAATCATAGAATTAAATTCTTCATCACTTTGCTTAACTGAAAGTCCTTCAGTTAAAGCTCTTGAGAAACTTGCAATAACTCCCGTATTTGCTGCTAATAATTCATTTGATTTTTCTCTTGAATATCCTCCAGATAAAGCAACTACTCTTACCACTCTTGGGTGTTTTGTAAATTCTTCATAGAAATTATTTTCTGTTGGTAGAGTTAATTTTAACATTACATTTGATGTTTCTGGTAAAGCATCAAGATTTTTTCTGATTTCATCTCTTAAAATTACTTCACATTCTTTTTTATCAACATTATTTATATCTACTTCTGGTTCGATTATAGGTACTAAACCTGCTTCAATAATTTGAGCTGCAACTTCAAATTGTTGTTTAACAACTCTTGCAATTCCTGCTGGAGATGCTTTTTTTATTACAGAACGCATTTTAGTTCCAAAAATATGTCTTTCATTTGCTTTTACTAATAAATCTGCAAGACCTGGGTTTGGTTTCATTACTTGAACACCATCTTCATCTAAATCTGCAAGACCTTTATCTATTTTTAAGAAAGGTAAAACATTTTTTTCTTCCCATAAGAAATCTGCTGTGTATTTTCCATCAATTTTGCTATTCATTGTTTGTTCAAAAAGAATAGCTCCTATTATGTTATTTTCGTTGAAAGCAGGACTTTTAATTATTCTTGTTCTCATTTTATGAACTAAGTCAAACATTTCAGCCTCAGTAGAATATTGGTCTTCGTTCACTCCATACATTTTTAATGCTTTAGGTGTGCTTCCACCACTTTGATCCAATGCAGCAATAAATCCTTTTCCACTTCTCATTTTTTCTAATCTTTCTTTGTTCATTTTCTCACTCCTTATATATTAACAAATTAAATACTTACTATGATAATACTTTATCATATTTTTTAATTTTTTTAAATATTATTTTTTAATTTTTATGTTATATTTCTTATTTTACAATAAAATGTTTAAAAATTTATAGTTTTTATTTATAAAAATAGGAGCATCTCTGCTCCTAAATATTTTTTGTTTCTATTTCTTTTATTATGTATCTATAAAAATATTTTAATTTCATTTTTTTCTTAAACACCACAAAAACTTGTGGCACTAAGTCTATCACAGTATTTATAATTTTTTGATATTCCTTAAATCTACCTTTGAAAATATTTATTTCATTTATCAACCAAGACAATAAAACTAAATTTATTATTCTCATAAAATTTACAGAAAAATTTATAAGCCCCTGCTCTGTTATATAAAAATTATAAATTTTATATAACACTTTTCCTTCTTGTGCATAAAAAAGTTGAATTATAAAAGTTGACAGATAAAAAAATAATAAAATTCCCAATCTCTTTACATATTTTTTTTTATTTTTATTAAAAACTAAATTTAAACTTAAAATAACTATAAAAATTGGAATTAAAATTTTTAAATCACTAAAAAATATATTTAAAACTAAAAGAATAAATATACTACTTTTTAACAACATCTAGTCCACCCATATATGGAACTAAAACTTTTGGTATTAAGAAAGAGCCATCTTCTTGTTGATAATTTTCCATTATAGCAACCAAAGTTCTTCCAACTGCTAAACCAGAACCATTTAAAGTATGGCAAAACTCACTGCTATTATCTGCTGCAACTCTGTATTTTAATCCCATTCTTCTTGCTTGGAAATCTTCACAGTTTGAGCAAGACGAAATTTCTCTATATTTATTTTGTGATGGCAACCAAACTTCTAAGTCATAAGTTTTTGCTGCACTAAATCCTATATCTCCAGAACACAATTGAATTACACGGTAAGGTAATTCCAATTTTTGTAAAATAGTTTCTGCATTTTGTACCATTTTTTCTAATTCATCATAAGATGATTTTGCATCAGTTATTTTTACCATTTCCACTTTATTAAATTGATGAACTCTGATTAAACCTTTTACATCTCTACCGTAAGACCCTGCTTCTTTTCTAAAACAAGGAGAGTAAGCAGTATAATATTTAGGTAATTCTGCTTCATCTAAAATTTCTTTTCTGTGAATATTAGTCATACTTATTTCAGATGTTGAAATTAAATACATATCGTCTGTTGTCTTATACATATCTTCTTCAAATTTAGGAAGTTGTCCTGTTCCTTCACAAACTTCTCCCTTAACCATAAATGGAGTTAAATGCTCTGTGTAGCCGTGTTCTGTAATATGAGTGTCTAGCATAAAATTGATTAAAGCTCTTTCTAATCTTGCTGCTGCCCCTCTATAAATTACAAATCTTGCTCCACTTAATTTTGCTCCTCTTTCAAAATCTAAAATTCCTAATTCTTCTCCTAATTCCCAATGAGGTTTAGGTTCAAAATCAAACTTTTTAGGTTCTCCCCATTTTCTAATTTCCACATTGGCATCTTCATCTGCACCAATAGGTGTTGACGAATGATAAACATTTGGTATAGTCATTTGAATAGCTGTTAATTTTTCTTCAACTCTTGCAAGTTCTGCATCTAAATCTTTTATTCTTGCTGAAACTTTTCCCATTTGAGCAATTATTTCATCTGCACTTTTCTTTTCTTTTTTTAATTTTGCTATCTCAGCCGAAACCGTATTTCTTTCTCTTTTTAGGCTTTCAACTTCAGTTAAAATTTCTCTTCTTTGGGAATCTAATTTCTCAAATTCGTCCATATCTATATCATTATTTCTATTTTTCAAAACTTCTTTTAATAGTTCCACATTTTCACGCATAAATTTTAATTCTAACATCGCTCTCTCCTTAAAACTTTTTCTTTTTTCACTGATTTTATTTATTATCTATACATATTAACACTTTATTTATTATTATTCAACATAAAAATTATATTTTTAGCAAGATTTTTTTCTATATATTTTTTAATTGACAAAGTAAAAGATTAGTTATATAATCGTATTGAAAAAAAAAAATATGTTTATTTTTAGTTTATTTAGTGAAAAATATACGTATTTTAGTTTATAGGAGGTTGCAGTGGAAGAGTTGTTGCTTAAATTAGTTGAAAAAAACAAACAATTTACTAATGAGGGGAAAGTTGCAAACTATATTCCAGAATTAGATAAAGCCAACAAAAATGCCTTGGGAATTTTTGTTAACACTATTGATGGAAAAGAATATTTTGCTGGCGATTACAATACCAAGTTCACTATTCAAAGTATTTCAAAAATTATTTCTTTGATGCTTGCTCTACTTGATAATGGAGAAGACTATGTTTTCTCTAAAGTTGGAATGGAACCTACTGGCGACCCTTTCAATTCAATTAGAAAATTAGAAACTTCAAGCAAAAAGAAACCTTATAATCCCATGATAAATGCTGGTGCAATAGCAGTCGCATCTATGATAAAAGGAAAAGATGAAAGAGATAAATTTAACAGGCTTTTAGATTTTGCTAAACTTATTACTGAAGATGATAGCATAGATGTTAACTATAAAATTTTCTGTGGAGAAGAAGAAACAGGATTTAGAAACGTATCAATGGGATATTTTTTAAAAGGTGAAGGAATTATTGAAGGCGATGTTGATGAAGCACTTAGAATTTATTTTAAGCAATGCTCTATTGAAGGAACTGCACAGACAATAGCAAAACTTGGAAAATTTTTAGCAAATGATGGTATTTTATCAAATGGAGAAAGAATAATTTCTACTAGAACTGCAAAAATTATAAAAACTCTTATGGTTACTTGTGGAATGTATGATAGTTCAGGAGAATTTGCAGTGAGGGTTGGTATTCCTTCAAAAAGTGGAGTAGGTGGAGGGATTTGTTCTGTTGTTCCTGGAAAAATGGGAATAGGCGTTTATGGGCCTGCACTTGATCCAAAAGGAAACTCACTCGCTGGTGTTTGTTTATTGGAAGATTTAGCAAAAGAATTATCTTTAAATATTTTTTAAATTTGAAAATTTAAAATTATTTTTTATCTATTAAATTCAAATATTTTTTAAAGGGGTGTCGGGGCGACAGCCCCGACATAAAAGGCGAGCAGCGAAGCGGGCGAGCCAAAAAATAAAAGTAATAAAAATTTATATATAAAAAAGGAGGTGTAGTGATAAAATAAAATTTAATTTTATCACGAAATGTTATGGCAGTATTTAATTCAATTATCGGTACAATCAACACGGTTCTTTGGGGTTACATTCTTATCTTTCTTTTAATTGCTTTAGGTGCATTCTTCACTTTTAAATCAGGTTTTGCACAATTAAAATTATTAAAAGATATGATAGGATTGATAACTACAAAAATTCCTTCTCTTAAAGATGGAGAAAAAAAGGTAGAAGGACAACTTTCATCTTTCCAAGCATTCTGTATATCAGTTGCTTCTCATGTTGGAACAGGAAACCTTGCAGGGGTTGCAATAGCCGTTAAAATTGGTGGACCTGGTGCATTATTCTGGATGTGGTTAATTGCATTACTTGGTGGAGCAACAAGTATGATAGAAAATACTTTGGCTCAAGTGTATAAAGTAAAAGATAAAGAAAATGGTGGATTTAGAGGAGGACCTGCTTACTATATGGAAAAAGCCTTAGGACTTAGAGGACTAGGACTTATCTTCTCTATAATAATTATAGTTGTTTTCGGTTTAATCTTTAATACAGTTCAAGCAAATACAATTGTTGCTGCATTTGAAGGAGCTTTTGGTTTAGATGTTAAAATTGGTGGACTAATAGTTACAGTTTTAACTGCCGCAGTTATTTTTGGTGGATTAAAAAGAATTGCAAATGTTTCAAGTACAATAGTTCCTGTTATGTCAATCGCTTATGTTGTGGTTGCTGCATTTGTTCTAATAGTTAATATAAAACAAATTCCTGGATTATTCATGGATATAGTTAGATGTGCTATGGGATTAAAACAAGTTGCTGGTGGAGCTTTAGGAGTTGTTATTTTACAAGGTGTTAAAAGAGGACTTTACTCAAATGAAGCTGGTATGGGATCTGCTCCAAATGCTGCTGCAACATCAAATGTATCTCACCCTGCTAAACAAGGTTTAATGCAAGCCTTTGGTGTATTCGTAGATACTATCTTAATTTGTAGTGCAACTGGATTTATTGTTCTTTTATATCCTGACTATGCAACAACTGATTTAGCTGGAATACAACTTACTCAAGCAGCTCTTTCTCATTCAGTAGGAAGTTGGGGAACAATGTTTATAACTGTTTGTATATTCTTATTTGCGTTCAGTTCTGTAATTGGAAACTACTATTATGGTGAAAATAATA